>CAIXTV010000145.1 GCA_903922465.1 uncultured bacterium | reverse complement strand
TAAAAACTCGCCATACTTCAACGATTCGCAGTGGTATAGAGCATTGTTGGAAATAAAACTGGGAAATAGAACCAAAGGAATCCATATCCTTAACTCCTTGCCTGAAAATAATTATCAAAGAGCCGGAGACGTGAAATTAGTAAAAGAAAAATTATCATCCTTTGTGCATTCAAAGTAAGAAATCCGGAGAATTTTGAAAATAGCAAACCTGTTTTTCTAATTTCTTCGTATCTTTGCAACTAGTAGGAATTCACACAGTTGAAATCACATACTTTTAAATAAGTCTTCCAAAAAGAATACTCTGACCTAAATCCTTCACAGCCTTTTATCCTGAACACGTTTCAACCATTTAGCTGAATAATTCAAAAGGCAAATGTTTACTGTTTCTCTTTAATCTGATTCAAAAATGTTTCACTTTTTAAACACAAACAACATGAGAAAATCAATTACTTTCTTTGTAGTAGTACTTTTGGGAATAAGTATGTTCAATTCATCATGTGGTGTGCCTGATGACAATGTCGAAAGGGATGTTCGTGACAGCCTCCGGAATCTTAAAATGATAACTGTTGCTGTTGAGCGGCTTGTTGACTGTGCCCATATCATAATACCTGAAGCAAATGTTCCTGATGACCTGATGGAAAGAATGAATAAGGATAGTGTAACTATCGCCAAAATTCAGGATGAATTAGCCGGTTTAAAAGCAGAGATTAATAGTATGAAAAGTAAACAGGGCAAGGTGAAATAATAGCGGACACCCAAAAAATCCAACTCCTTTTTTGATTGATGGAAAGGCTTGGATTTTTTTTTAAACAGATGATGCCGAAATAAAAGTTGTTGAATGACGATCTGGAAGTGCATTGGCACAATTTAAATTGTTCCAGATATAGCCTTTAATTGGTTCAAAATTTGTTTTATTATTACTAAAACAGCAAGTAGTTTTGGCATTTTGAAAGCCGTGAATCCCTGTATTGCATGTTCCGACCTTCATCTAATATCCTATAAATATGCAGAAATTTATCTTAATTTTATGCATGATCCTCTTTTTATCCGAAAATATATTCAGTCAGGATTGCACCTTGTCTGTAAGACAGGCCAGGGAGTGTTTCAACACAAGCAAATACTTGGAAGCTAGCAAACTATTGGAAACATGTGTTTTTTCTGATAGAAAGGGACATAATATTGATGATACCACTTTTATAAATATTCTCCGAATGTATGGGGATTGCCTGCGATATACGAAACAGTTTGAAAAAGCAATTCAGATTATTGAAGAATTAAGAATTATTTATCGGGAAACTACAAGCGCAAATGATTTGATGTATGCCGAAATTGCTGGTAAACTGGCTGATTGCTATTATAATACCGGGGATTTTAAATCAGCATTACCCTTATACGAAAAGGTAAAAAAAATAAGATTTGAACAACTTGGGGTCATTGACACTTTGTATGCGCAATCCTTAAGTGATTTGGCTACTGTACATTACGTCATGGGAAATTATACAACAGCATTTCCATTGTTCGAAAATGCACTGACTATCAACAAGGAAGTCAGGGGCAAACAAAATGCGCAGTATGCAGAAGATTTAGGAAACCTGGCAATGACTTATAAAAGTATGGGTAATTACTCAGATGCCTTGCCTTTGCTAGAAGAATCATGTTCAATATATAAGCAGTTATTTGGTTTACGAAACCTTGAATATGCTTCATCCATAAGTAAATTAGCCGGGTTATATGTCACAACAGGTAATTATACTGCCGCTCTGCCATTGTATGAAGAAGTAAAAAGTATAAGGCTGGAAATGCTTGGTGCGAAAGATACAGAATATGCCCGGGCTTTAAATAATTTAGGTTTCCTGTACGTACGGATGGGGGATTTAGAAACTGCGCTGCCTTTCTATCTGGAGGCGAAAAATATCAGGAAAGAAACTCTTGGTGACAGGCACCCGGATTATGCCATCTCTTTAAATAACCTTGCCTCACTTTATAGCAGGATAGGGAAATATCAGGAAGCAATCCCTTTGTTTGAAGAGTCCTCTCAAATTATAAAGGATCGAAAAGGGGTGAAGCATCCCGATTACGCAACATCTTTGAACAATATCGCATTACTATATTCCGAAATAGGGAATTACGAGGCGGCACTTCCATTGCAAAACCAGGCAACTTCCATTGACAAAGAGATACTTGGGATTAAAAGCACTAATTATGCTTCGGACCTAATAAACCTTGTGAATATGAATTCTGCAATGGGGAATAACGAAGCAGCATTGCCTTTATCGAAAGAAGCATCAGATATTTACAGGGAAGTTTCTGGTAGCAAACATCCAGATTATGCTTTATCCTTAAATAGCCTTGCCCGTTTGCATAATGCGATGGGTAATTATAAAGCTGCACTTCCTTTGTTGATTGAAGCAGCCTCAATTTATAAGGAATCCCTAGGTTCAAATCATATAGACTATGGTGTATCTTTGAAAAATTTGGCGATAACGTATAAAGAATTAGGCGATTACAACTCGGCCTTGCCATTGATTGAAAATGCAACATCAATTTACAAGGAAGCACTAGGCATAAAACACCCCGATTATGCAGCCTCTTTAATTAATCTTGCTAGAATCCATGTTTCAACGAAGAATTTTAAGAAAGCATTGCCAGCTTTAAAAGAATCGAATAATATCATCAACCAGAATATTCAGGATTATTTTTCATTTCTTTCGGAAGAGGAAAAGGGGAAATATGTTCGGAGCATTGCTGCTAACTACGAATTATACCTTTCCTTTCTGATGAAAGCTTCATCCGTTTCTACCGAATTCTGCAGCTTGGTTTACGATAATGAACTTCTGCTCAAAGGTTTGATACTTTCTTCTGTCACTGCAATGCAAAAGGCTATCATCGAAAACGGTGACTCAGCCCTGAAGTCGCAGTATGAACAGATGCGTATGCTGAAAAGACAATTAAATTACTGGCAACAGAAACCAATATCTGAACAGCGAGTGGATGTGAATAAACTGGAAAAACAATCCAGTGAAATCGAAAAAGAGCTTGTCCAACGATCACAAATCTATAGTGAGATGCAGGCAACCTTCAAGATTAAATGGAAAGATGTTCAGAAACAACTCAAAGATGGGGAAGTCTCTATCGAATTTGTAAATTTCAGGTATTCAGATGATGAAAAAATCACTGACAGCATCTTCTATTGTGCTCTTGTCCTACGAAAGGATGATACAATTCCTCAACTGAAATACCTATGCGAGGAGTCGCAATTAAAAAAAGTTATTCCTCCGATCGGAACTGTTTATCGTGAAATCAACTCATCTTATAACGGAAAGGATATTTACAGCCTAGTATGGCAGCCGATAAATAGTTTACTCACCGGAATCAAGACTATTTACTTCGCGCCATCGGGTTTGCTCAATAGAATTTCGATGGCAGCCATTTCGTGCCCTGACAGTGTAGAGTTGTTGGAAAAGTACAAACTTATTCAGCTCAGTTCAACCCGGTCGCTTGCTATTGGCGGAAAACAAGAGTCGATAAAAACAGCAGTTGTGTATGGTGGCATTGTCTATGATACCGACTCACTAACGATGCTTTCAAAAGCAGCCCAGTATGCTCAAAAAGATAGTAGTTTTGTTGCACACAGACCTGAACCCAACGGTGATACCAGAAGTGGATTCCGATATCTGCCCGGCACACTCAAAGAAGTTGATATGATTGCCTCAAAATTGGAGAAGAATGGTGTTGAAACAAAAACCATTTCAGGATCTAATGCTGTTGAAGAATCGTTTATTTCTTTATCAGGAAAGGAATCTCCTTCCATCATCCATCTTTCCACTCATGGTTTTTACTTTTCTGAAATCAATAGAAGTAACAACAATACCCAAAACACACCTTCAACCACAGGAGAAATGCGTTTCCGCTCTTCCTCCGATCCTTTGCTACGTTCCGGATTGCTGATGGCTGGGGCCAATCGTTCCTGGAAGGGCCTTTCGGCTCCGCAGGATGTAGAAGATGGAATTCTGACGGCTAAGGAAGTCTCGAACATGAACCTGATGAATACACAACTTGTAGTTTTAAGTGCGTGCCAAACCGGACAGGGCGATGTTAAAGGCAATGAAGGCGTTGAAGGCTTGCAGAGAGGGTTCAAGATGGCTGGTGCCCGATATATCATTATGAGTCTTTGGGCGGTGCCAGACAAGGAAACTACAGAGTTTATGGGTATTTTTTACGACAATTGGCTTGATAGTAAGGATATTCATGCTGCTTTCCGCAATACCCAGATTGCCATGAGCAACAAATATAAAAGCGACCCGTTTAAATGGGCCGCTTTCGTTCTTGTTGAGTAGCTGATTGAGAAAGGTTCTTCTTTACTGATTATCTTTTATTGCTAATATTCGCCAAGCCTGTGTTATTCAATTCGATAATTGTTTCGACCAAGTTGTTGCAATAGGCTGAGTATCGGTGAACATCCATGGTTGGGCCAACTATCATAGTATAAGGTATATCCGGAATATTCATGGCCCTTTTCAAATCATTATTCCTATCGATATAGATGTCGAAATCTATTGCCAATCCGCTGACAAGCGGACGGATACTTTGCATTGTGCATGAATAATTGGTACAAATTCCGACTATTTTTATTTTTTCTCCAAATGTATTTTTTTCATCATTGAGCAACCTCAATCGCTCAAGGCTTTTATTGTCATCCGCATTCCAGAAGAGCAGAACCAACATTCGTTCATTCGTGCCAATTGAAGCGGCACTAATCGTTGATCCTTCCAAGGTATAAAGGTCGATACCGGGAAGTATTGGATTTTGGGATAGCACTGGCAACCCCGATGCCACAAGTACAAAAATCAAGAGAAATCTGAGGGTTTTCATAAAATCATTATTTGAAAGGTTAAACATCTTTTAAATCAATGTGTGCTAATTTAATAATGTAACAGTTCCGGAGTATAAAAAATCAGCCTATTTCATTTCATGCTTGGGATTGGAAATTTCACATATTTATTCAATCCCAAATTTGAAATCCTAATCAATATTGAAAGGAAGAATGTAGAACGTATCCCGGCAACTGAGACTTTGATTTTGGGACTTTATATAAATGCAGCATTTCTTTTACATGTTAAATATAATTGATATTCAGTTATTTGAAAATTATTTCATTAAAACGAAAACTACTGTTACAAAAATAAAAGGTCCTACATAAACTATCAAACAACATCATGAGGTGCGGATAACGAGAGTTAAATTGGAACTGAAATTTGCAAATCTGCGCTACTTAATGAAATTAACCAAAAAACCAAAAACCACTTAAAATCTAATTGCCATGGAACCAAACTACAATTACCTGAAAGATCAAAAAGAAGAAACTGCAGGTACGCTGATAGCCTTAGTTTACTTCGCCATCCTGACTGTCCTTACGTTACTGACAAATTAACTTTTTTTTCAAAAAAAAGATGATTGCCTGTTACAGATTGAAAAAACACAACATTTAAAGTAAAACACAATATTATGAAACCTCACTCAAAATCAAATTCCAGGGCAAGTCCTTTCGATAGCTCTCTGCCAGACCAAAACTCAATCCGTTTTTGTCGATTATTAAGGCAGCAAAAGTTGAAATTAAAAATCAAAAAATTCTAATAGCCTGTTAAGTAAATAAATTTAAAAAAACCATTAAATCCTCAAAACCATGAAAACCATCAATTTCCTTTTCGCGTCACTTATTACCAGTGTTGTCCTGTTCTCTGCATGTCAAAAAGATGAGCTCGACGTTGTTCCAACTGCCAGCCAAAATAAGGCTGATTATAAAGCAGTTTTCCCTGGCCCTCCAATTGTAAATAGCAACTGGCAGGACGATTTTACTTCGGCCGGCTCATTAGCATCAAATTGGAATCTTTACGGAAAATCTCTGCCAACATTTGTACCCTTTGCAGGAAACAGGTTCGGTCTGTTCGATAACAATGGCAAGCTGCCCGATGGAAGCTATGCTGTTTCTAAAAGAAAAATTGGCTACAGCCAAGGCTACACAATCGAATCAGACGTGTATATCGAGGCAAATAAACCATTACCAGGTACTGTAATCTGCCCTGAAATAGGAGTAACACAAAATGTGGTTGAACCATCAGGTGGCGGCACTACAGCAGCAGGAATTTCGATGAAACTGATGTATATTGGCCAGGGTACTTCCGGAGTGGCCATTGCCTACCACGGTCGTACAGTTGTTATGATGTCGGTGCTTTTAAAGAATGGAAAAATTATAACTTCCGGTGAACTTGGCAGCGAACCATCAGACTCATTCAATAATTTTGCACTCCCTATCGCAACCGCTACTTCAATGTGGCATAAGATGAAAATAGTGGTAAATTCCCTGGGCCGTGTTTCGTTCTATCTCGATAACAATTTCGTATGGTCACCAAAAGAGCCAATACATCCTTCGCTCTTGAAAGACAAGAACGTACTACTTGGCTTCTCTTCTCCCGGCAATGGCTGCAAAGCATACCACGACTATGTAAAAGTTAGCTATCCTAAAAGCATTGAATTGCAATCCATTGATAGTGAAACGCAAACAATAAACTAAGTTTTGCAGCGGTCGGTTTCCAATTCCGGCGCTAAAAATGACCTGCTTCTTTACCAAAGGAAGCAGGTATTTTTTGTTAACCCAACTTGTACTTCATAGCACATAACCCAAACTTTATCAGGATGTTGTTTTTTGTTATTTTATTTTTCGGGTAACACGGATTTTCGTATCCACGGTTGATATTTGTAGCCTAACGCGTCATATATTTCACGGGTTT
>CAIXTV010000144.1 GCA_903922465.1 uncultured bacterium | reverse complement strand
ATATCTCAAACTCAATCTTCTCTTTATTCCCTTTTGCTTCTATAATAAGTTCGTTGGCAACAGGATTAGGATAAATGTTTATCGTGGAATTATTTTCATTCTCCACAACACCCACAATGGTAAAATGCAAAACATTTGAAGTATCCGAAACACACCCATTTAAAGTGACAATTACATAATAATCACCATTCGAAGTTAGAGCAAGACTCTGATTGGTATCCCAAACCATTATTCCGTTCTGACTATACCATTGATTGCCAAATGGAGCATTTGAAGTTAGCACACTATTGTTTTGAGTTATAACAGGAGTAGCAGGAATAGGATTTACAATTAAGTGAGTAATGACGATACTATCGCAACCCGATGCAGTTGTTAATGAATCAGTATAATATCCTGTTGTTGAATATACATGTGCGCCTACCGCAAAAGTTTGCCCCTGACAAAGTACAGGATTTAAGTTGGTTTGTTGCTTTGGAAGCACAGTAAGATGGGTAGTGATCATACTATCACAACCAAAAGAATTTTGTAAGGTATCATAATAAGTCCCTGTAAGAGAATAATAATGTGACCCAACTGCAAAAGCATCTTCTCCACAAATTATTGGATTTAAAGTTATTTGGCTCGATGGATGTACAATTAAGTTAGTTGTTATTATACTATCGCAACCTATTGAAGATGAAAGTGTATCATGGTATATTCCGCTTGTTGTATAATTATGGACACCAACTGTAAAAGAGCCTCCCTGACAAAATGAAGGATTAAAATTGTTTGATATTGATGGTAATACATTTATCATAACACTATCTGTGCCTATACATCCATTACCAATGGAACTGGTAACTCTATAAATCCCACTTGCCGCATTGGTAACTGGAAAAATAGTTGGGTTTTGGATTGAATCTATAAATCCATTTGGACCCGTCCAATGATAATTATTTGCTCCTGTTGCAGATGAATATAATTGAAGAGAATTACCGGAACAAATTGGGCTATTACTGCTTGCTATTGGATGCGTTGCAGATGTAACAGTTACGCTACTGGTCAAAGTATAGTAACAAGGTGTGTTACCTTGTGTAGCTATCAGACATGAATAATTAGTAGTTGCTGAAGGGCTAACCGTAATTGAGGAAGTTGTATCTCCTCCGGGTGACCAAGAATAACTAAATGCACCTACTGGAGCTGAAAGCATTACTGACTGCCCCAGACAAATTGTACCTGGTGAAATAATTTCATAAGGTGAGCAAGAACAATCTATATATGCATAACCAAAATGCATTCCCGGGACACAATCTGAAGCCGTAAATCTAATTGTAATAGTCTGACCTAAAAAATTGGATAAGTTTATACTTATAGGAGTCCAAGGTTTATAAAAGGTAATATTATCTAAAGGAGATTGTATAAAAGAAGAATTTGGTAATGCAACGGTATATATTCCACAAGGTATTAAATTTTTGTTTGGATCAAATAATTCAATTTGAAAAAAGGGTTGTTCATAATAAGGATGTCCAGGATTTTGTAAAACGACAGCATAATTGTAAGTAAAATTTGTATTTGCAACCGTAACCAAAAAGGTCTGTTCAATTGAAGCTGCGTTATAGAGTTGGAGTGTATTTGTGTTGCTAATACGTAGTGAAGCTGAACCATTGAAAACCTTTGGAAATCCTCCATAAGGATCTGTACCTCCTGTCACTATTGCAAAGTTCGATCCTGATGTAGTGTTAAATACCAATGGTTCATAAATGGGGATAGATGCAGAAGGTAATCCTTCTAAAGGCTTGCCTTCTGTTCCATACCATCCATTAGTTCCATTTTCAAACCCCAAATTTGTACATGGAGGTTGTATTTGTGAGGGAGGTGGTGTAAATACACAAAAACCAAATACACCTCCAATGGTACTATTATTACTCCAAAAACGTATATAAATTGTAGATCCGGGATTTAATCCGGTTTGATATATTAACGGCATACGGTAGTTCGTGATATTACTTGGAGAATGTCCATCATCATTACATGTAATTAAAATTAATGAATCACATGTTCCAGAATAAATTGCCATACCCCCATTGTACATTCCTTGATTTTC
Source organism: uncultured bacterium (assembly GCA_903922465.1). Classification (GTDB taxonomy): domain Bacteria; phylum Bacteroidota; class Bacteroidia; order Bacteroidales; family CAIXTV01; genus CAIXTV01. The sequence continues at coordinate 1,398 of CAIXTV010000144.1, read as the reverse complement.
AGAGTCAAAAACTAAAATGCCGGATGTAGGCACGACAACGCTAAACCAAACATCTGCACCGATATAGTTTGCACATCCTGGAGTAGGAATCCCTGTTGAAGCAGTGGCACCCACGTTTGTATAAGTATAGTATGAGCATACCGTATCAATAACAATTGGAAATGCACCTAGACATTCATCATTTAAAGGTATCGGAGGTGCAAAAACACAAAGCCCAAAAGCCCAGTTTGCAATGCTATTATTTCTCCAAAATCGTATATAAACTGTTGAGTTGGGAATTAATCCGGATTTTTCTATTTTTGGCATTCCTGAGTTAGAGCTACTATTAGTATCGCAAGCAATTAAAATTAATGAGTTACAATTACCGGAATATAGTGCCATTCCACCACTTCCATTTATTATCCCCATACTGTTTTGTGAGTCGAAAACTAAATGCCCCGTTGCTGGTACAACAACTTTAAACCATACATCTCCTCCCAAATAATTTGCACATGGGGGAGCAGGTAGATTTGCTGAAGATGTTGCTCCTTGATTATTATAGAGAGTATATATACATGAAGAATCAGGCAATATGGAAATAGCTCCCAAGCAATTATCATTTATGGGAATAGGTGGGTCGTAAACACACAAATCAAATAATCCACCCCCAGTAGAGTTATTTTTCCAGAACCGAATATAAATCGTTGACCCAGGTATCAAACCTGCTTGATTAATTCTCGGCATTGAATTAATATTACCATTAGCATTACAATTAATCAAGGCTAACGAGCCACAATTCCCCGAATAAATTGCCATACCACTACTCCCAATCCCCTGATTTTGTGAATCGAAAATCAAATGACCTGATGTTGGAACAACCACACTAAACCAAACATCTCCACCCATATAAGGGGCACACCCAGGTGCAGGTACTCCAAAAGAAGCTGTTGCATCTATATTAGTGTAAGTTGTATAATTGCATATCGTGTCAACTGTAATAGGAATTGCATTAAAACATTCGTCATTAATTGGAGGAGGGGGTGGAGATGCTACATTCCCAAAACAAGAAACGTACATTAGAAAACTAATCAAAAGAAAAGAAAAGCCAGCTTTGAAAAGGAGATTATTATAAGCATTCATGTTTATGTTTTTAAATGCAATTTAAAACGATAAGTCACTTAATAGCCAATGTTTGGCTGACTGTAAAATTACATATTTATTTCCGATTAATCATTATTCATACTAATAAAGAAAGATAAATGTATAAATTTGCATTGAAAACGGTCAACCTTATTTAGGCATGGACAATTGTCAACTGTCAACCGTCCATTGTCCATTGTCAACCGTCCATTGTCAACTGTCAACTGTCCATTGTCAATTGCTTTTCACCACCTTCCTAAACTCAAACCTCTTCCCATT
>CAIXTV010000143.1 GCA_903922465.1 uncultured bacterium | reverse complement strand
TGTGTGTTTAATACTAATAGTAGTGGTTCAATAGCGACGGTTCAGGTTGGTTATACTAATTCCACAATTACTCCTGCCGATGCTGGGACCACTAACGCTACTTTAGGTTTTGTGGCTGGAACATCTGGTTCTGATGTTTTGATTCCTTTAAATTTTACTGATCTTCCATCAATGGGTGCCCTTACGTTAGCCATTACCTATGATGTGGACAAGCTTACTTTTCTCAATGCACAGAATAATAGTTTTAATGCAAATGTGTATGAAACTAGTGATAGGGTTATACATATTGCTTGGAATTCTGCAAGTGGGGTTAGCATAAATACAAAATTTTTGGATTTGAATTTTAAATACCAAAATGGTGGTGGTGTAGCTAGTGCTGCTGTTAATTTTGCTGATGGTTGTGAATTTTCAAGTTGGACTCCAGTTGCTATTGTACCTGTAAATTTTATTAACGGCGGCGTTAACTTTATTTTTACTGTTAGCGGTACGTTACTTTACGATAATCACCCCCCTTATTCCAGCACATTAGCAGGATTTACTGTTAACCTTAAGGATGCTGGAAACAACATTGTGGGTACTGATGTTACCGATGGTAGTGGTAATTATTCAATTGCTGTTCCGAATGGTATCTATACTATTGAAGGTGTTGCACCAATTGATCCACTTGATGCGCCTTGGTTCGCCAGTGAGCTTAGTCATGACATAATTTTCTACTATGCTAACGGGTTTAATTACATTGATGACGAAACTCCTCTAAAAGTTCAAGCGATGGATGTAAATTTGGATGGTTATCCTTTGGAAGATGATGCTGATTTGGTATTTTATCGGGCTAACGGTTATTATTATCCGGAATTCAGTGCTTCAGATTGGTTATTTGAAATACCATCAATTACTGTTAGTAATGCTGATCTTACTGGTCAAACTTTTTTTGGAATTTGTTCAGGAGATGTTGCAGGTGAAGGCCCAATTTTTTAACTAGAAATTAATAAAACTACAAATATGAAAAATAAACTAAAATTTCTGCTAAAAGGGATTCTACTTAGTTCTCTTTTAACAACATGCATACTTTCCTTTGGTCAAAATCCGACGGTTACGCTAAATGCGACTACCCCGTTAACTGGACTTACACCAGGCGCAACAGTTAGTTTTCAGGTAATTGTCAATGTGCCTTCCGGTAGAAACCTTAGTAATTTTACAATGATGTATAATTATGATAGGGCTGTACTCACTCACATCAGCACTGTTCAGGATCCTAATTTTTCTGCGGTTGGTGGTTCGTGGTCTCCAAATTCTAAATACAAACACACTGTGACTCCTTTTGATTCTGTATCCAGAATGTCTTGGTCCAAAAGTGGGGGTACTTTTGGTTTGCCATGTACCAATCAGGTGCTTTATACAATGAATTTTAAATTTAATGGTGGTGTTGCTGCTTTCCCGATTGCTATATATGTACCGAATGTTAATCCTACGGGTTCTAGGTTAGCAACAAATTTGTCTACCTCTTCTGGGCTAGGAACATATAACTATAGTACTACGTGGTTAGGTTCATTTTCTGTTGATGGTAGTTATGCTGACATAACTTCGGTAGCTGCAGGTGGTAATTGGGCAACAGGAGCTTCCTGGGATTTAGGCCATGCACCTAACAATTCAAATGGAAATGTAATCATTAATAGTTCAACAAACCCTTTGGTAGTTGCTGCGAATGTAACCTGGCCTCGTAATGTTTTGATAAATCCGACTGGTAAATTGACTGTAAATACAGGTATTGCGTTTTCTCTTGGTGGAAATATGACAATTGATGGATCTGGTGCAAATACCGGTTCATTCGCTGATAAGGGAACAACTAATATTGCTGGAACATCTACTGTTACACGTTATATGGGTGGCAATTGGGTTGTTGGTAATACATTTTACCAATCTCATCTAGTATCTTCGCCCGTTACTGCTCAGTCGAACACTATATTTACGGGTTCATTGATGAATAAGTGGAATGAAGTTGCTTATAACTGGGATCCAATGACCTTGCCTTTTGAAACTATGGCTGTCGGAAAAGGATATGCTGTATCTCCAGCAAGTCCTGGATTGACCGCTACTTTTAGTGGTACGCTAAATACTGGGAATACGACTATTAGTGGTCTAACATTAACCAATAATAGCGGAATTAACTCTGGGTTTAATTTAGTTGGAAATCCTTTTGCTAGCTCCATTGATTGGACTAGTAGCATTACCCGTACCAATGTAAATCCGACTGCTTGGGTTTGGAATGGTGGAGCTTATATTAGTTACCTACAAACACAACCTATACCTGGTGTTATAGCTGGCGAGCAAGCATTTTTTGTTCAAGCAACTGGTGCTGGATCTATTATGATTCCTAATAGTGTGCGTTCACATGGAGGTGCTTTCTGGAAGGCTGATAATACAAATTGGTTAACATTAAAAGTGGAAGGAAATAATTATTGGGATCAAACTCAAGTTAGTATTAATGCATTGTCCTCAACTGGATACGAAGGAGAATATGATGCAATAAAATTGATGGGAAGCCCAGGTGCTCCTCAATTATACTGTATGATTCCTGATGTTAAGGTATCAATTAACTCCTTGCCAACATTGGATGAGTCGTCAATAGTTGAATTAGGATTTAAGCCTGGTACAGAGGGTAGTTTTACCATTACCGCTCAGGATTTAGCTACATTTACTGCAAGCAATGAATTTTACTTGGTTGATTTGTTGACAAACAAAACTCAGAACTTGAAAACAAACCCTGTATATACCTTCAATGCTGCTCCTGGACAATTGGAGCATCGTTTTAACCTTACCTTCTCAACTGTGGGAATAGGAGAAATTGGTGCCAGCAGGTTGAATATTTATGCTGTTGGTAAAGTTGTTAATATTGAAATCCCATCAGGTGTAAAAGGCGATATTGCTGTTTACAATCTTTTAGGTAGCGAAATAGCACGCAAGGCTGTAGAACCAAATAGCCTGAATAAAATCAATCTGAATGTTCCTTCAGGGTATTACCTTGTGAAAGTAAATGGAGTTTCCTACACAGCAAATGGGAAAGTTTTCATAAAGTAATTGTTATTCAGGGATAAACTTTTAAAGTAAAAATTAAAAAATCAAGAATATGAAAAAGATCAAATTGTTTTTCATTCTGCTAGTTATAAGTGCTATGCCAATGTTATCCTTTGCTCAGGAACCCCCTCATCCTCCTGGAAGCGGTTCGCCTGGAGCTCCTGCACCTGGTGGTGGCCAAACTCCTGTAGGTAGTGCACCTATTGGTGGAGGAATGGAGTTGCTTTTAGCTCTAAGCCTTGTATATGGCGGCAAGAAGGTATATTATGCCAAAATGACACAGGAATCTGTTAGTGAATAAATAATATTGTTAAATGGACTTAGAATTTTAAATAGATAAATCCAAAGTTGAGACTGGTTCTTTTGAAACGGATTGATTTTAATTCGTTCAAAAGAACCAGTTTTATAATTGATCAAATTAAAAAAAATATGAAAAATAGAATTGGTTTAATGTTAATTGTGGGATTGTTAATGACATCCTGTTTATTCGCTCAGGATACTGCGAAAGTAATTGTTCCTAAAGCAGTTTCCAATAAAATGATCGGGATTTTTCCTCAAACACAATTAGATCCTGTTACTTGGTCGAAAGAAGGGGCTAACTACAAAGGAGCATTTGTAATAATGGACAAACCTGCTTTTGCAATATTTGATGAGAAAGGGCAAGTAATAAGAATTGAAAGACGGTTACACTATACATACCTGCCCAAAAAAATTGTATCGAATTTAAACGAGCAATATCCAGGTAACGTAATAGAGGATGTTTATGAAACAACAGATGCAGCAGGTGGTAAAACCTATAAAACTACCTTCAAGTATAAAAAGACAATTAACTTTAAGGAGGATGGATTGGAGGTAAAGTAGAATTGGAAGCAAGGAGAATCTGCAATTCAATACTACTTTTCGATGAAGTATTATTTTATCGATGAAAACTTAGAAAGATCCTCCTTTGTTTATAAATTCGTATTTGTAATACTCTACTGAATCTTTTTTGTTAGTGTTGTTTAGATAGTAAAAATATAGATTCCTGTAGGATTCTTTCAATTTCGGATCTAAGATGATTGAGCGGCGCCATAAAGATGCCGCTTTTTCTGTTTCATTGCAATACATTAAATATAAGCCTAAATTGAATGATGCAATTGCATTTAGCGGTTCGAGATTTACTGCGATTTGACACCGATCAGCAGCTTTCCTATATTCACCTTTTGCAAAATAATTTTGAGATGATTCGATAAACAACCTAGTATAATTACTGTTAGCTTCAGGATCTGTAAAGCCAGTTGCTCTAGCTTGATTAAAAAGAATAATTGCAGTATCGTAATTCTTTTTATATGTGAAATATATCATTCCTAAATCATAAAGAAAACGTTGGTGATTATTAAGTGAAATAGCTTTTCGAAGATGTTTTTCAAATTTTGTATAGTCTTTTTGCTTATAATAATATCGGCCTAAGAAATAGTAAAACCAAGCTTTGTCAGGATTATTGGATATTGAAGAATTCCAAAATCGCTCTGGATTAGAGTATTTTATACTTAAATAAAGCGAATTCAATGATATATAGAGAAGAAAAATACTAAATAGAACTACCGTCTTTTTTTTATTAAATAGTGAAAATGTGGGAGGAAGAAGTGACATAATGGCAATTAGTAATCCTATTATGGGCAGATAGGCTCTGTGTGGTAAATAATCATAACTATTTGCTGAGGTGTCTAATCTCACTAACATATTGGGTAGTGAAAAGGCAAAATACCATACTGTGCCTAAAAAGAAAAGCCAAGTGGATTTTTGTTTAACCTTAAAAAACACCGTAAGAATTAAGATGCTAAGAATAATGCCTAGCCCAGTGTAAATTGGAGTATAAATTGGAGTTACAGCAATATTGGCAGGAAAGAATAATTTAGATATTATTTCAAATGGGAAAGGGTAATTGGTAAGAATAAATCTAGGCCCGACTTGCGATCCCGAAACCAAAGTAATAGCATTTGATCTTAAAATAAACCAAAAAATTGATATTGTTAACAAAAGTATAAAATAGATTATTTTCCCTTTATCTATTGACAATTGCTTAGTTAAAACTAAATATAGTATTATTACAATTGGTGTAATAATTCCCGATTCTTTCGAGAATATTGCCATTGCAAATGCAAAAATGGCTGCAATCATTAGAATTGGCTTTCTATTCTGTATCCATAAAATGCTCATATTTAAAAATATAAGGCTGAAAAGAGTAACTAAAAGATCGTTTCGAGCTGGAATCCAGTAAACTGCATTAGCCATTAAAGGATGTACTGACAAAAGCAGTGTACCAGCAAGACTAATTTCTTTTTTAAAGCCCAACAAGCATAATAGCCAGAAAAGACTTAAGCAACATAGTATATGATAATTGATATTCATAAAGTGGTAAAATCCTGGACTAGAATTTGCGATTTGTGCATCTATAATATATGAAACGTTCAAAAGAGGCCTGTAATAGGGGCTAGTATTATTGAAAAAGGCGTCAGTTTGAAATGCTTTTACGATGTTGTAAGGGTTAGAAAGCTTTGAGTAGTTGTCAATTATCAGAATATCGTCATCACAATAGACGAAACCATTTTTAATAGATGGAAAATATACAAATAGAGGAAGCATGATAATAAGAAGGTAAGAATTTTTTAATACAAAACTTACTGTTTTTGTTTGTTCTACCAAAGATATTTTTTTAGATATTTTCTTCATAGTGTGCTTTTTTCGGTGTAGTTTATCAAATCCGAATTTAATAATTCCTTTAATGCTATATTTTACTATTGCTTTAGCTTTAAAGTAGAATCTATTTTAACAGCCCTTTCAATATATTTTTTTCCTAATTCTGCTTGTCCTAAATTAGTATAAGTAATTCCAACATTGAACAAAAGAAAAGCGTTTTTGTCATCAATTTTTAAACCTATAAGCGAATATTCCAACGATTTGTTAAAGTCACCTTTTATACCATAAGCGGTTGCCAAATCCTGGATAACATTCAAGTTGTTTGGATTAACGATATGTGCTTGTTCGAAATACTGGATAGAAGTTTCTATATCTTTCAACTCTTTACCGTATATTTTACCAATCACTTCTAAAATTTTGTCATTTTTGGGGTTCCATTCCGAGACCTTTATAAAATCTGGAAGGGCATCTTTTGGCCTATTAATTATTTGATAATATAATGCCCTATTTTCATAAACAAGGGCAATGCGGTTATCATTGGGATAAATACTAATAGCATGACTCCATAAAATTTCGTCGTTTTTCCATACCTTGCATTGTTGGATAGTACTGAAAAATAGAAATACTGAATAAAACGCTATAGCAATTATGATAAAACCTCTTTTCACCTTTGATTCAAATAATAGATTTGCAAAATATCCAATAATAAAAAACAAACCTATAGAAGGGATATATGCGTACCTATCGGCTATAATTGCCCTTCCTACCGGAAGAAACTGCAATACCAATGCTATTGTAAACGCGTAAAACAATAATCCGAAGCCAAGTATATTCATATTCTTTCGCTTGGACAGCAGACCAAAAACTGCAAAACATACTATAGCTATTGTCGAGAGTAGCGTAAGATAAAATGATGCTGGAATTGTATTTGTAATCCATCCGGAGTTTACCAAAGGATAGGGATAAGGATAAAAGGCTGATAAATTAATTGGCAGCAGTATTTTGAAAATGTAAGCTGAAAAACCAAATCCGGCATGAAGAAACCGCTTCACAAGCGGGAACATTACCGATCCAATTGCATTCCCTTCGGCTTGAATGCGAACGGCATAATACCCAAGAGCAACAGCAAGAAGAAAATAGGGTATTTTATCCAAAAACAATCTCAAGTTCCATTTCCTCGTTTCAATATAACTGATTAGTATTAAAACCAAGGGAAGGCTTGCTGCCATTGCCTTCGACAACATCGAAAAAAGGAACATGATAAGTGACAATGCATAAAGTTTCCAATCTGATTTTTGTATAAATTTCTGATAAGCAATTATGGATGCAAGAAAGAAAAAAGCATATAGTACATCTTTTCTCTCTGATATCCAAGCAACTGATTCGACATGGATTGGATTTAGACCAAAGAGCAATGTTGAAACAGCTGCTACCACGAGATTGTTTTTGGAAAGGTGAAAAATGAAAAGGAAAACCAGGAGCGTATTCAGGATGTGCAAAAGAAGATTTGTAAAGTGGTATCCAAAAGGCTTTTCCTTAGAAAAATGGTAATTTAGTGCCAACGAAAGCGTTGTCAGGGGATGATAATTGGCATAAAGCCCACGGTCTTCCTTAAAAATCTTTGCAATGCTTGTTGGGGATAAACTTTTTATTAGGGTATTGTTGGTAACATAAGCCTGATCGTCCCATGTTTTAAGCATCCCATTTTGTTGAGATGGAAAATATGCAGCAAAAGTTATAAGCAATATAATTACTAAAACCAACCATTTGCTATAAAGAGAACTTTGGGTTAAATAGTTGGGCTTCTCGCTCTTTGCTGATGGAAATCTTGTGTTATGGGAAGTCCAAATTGGAGCTTTCTTATAATTTTGTTTTTTTTGTCGTGAAGCCATTCTTAATAAAATCTTTTTTTTATAGATGACACGGTTTTTAATCATACAAATTTACAGATAAATCTTATGAGGGTAAGCACAAGTAGACAAATTTGATCTCTATTTTAGGATAGAACCGCCTGAGTGGATATTTATTTTCATCTTTTCCTTAACTTACTTAAAAATTCAGTTCCATTATTTTAAATTCTATTCCTATCTTAGCTGTCTGTAATCTGATCCTATCTATGATAAAACGTAAAGATGTTCAAACCATTGTTAAAGGCGACAAGCGTATTGTGCGGGGCTGGGTTATGTACGACTGGGCCAATTCGGTGTATCAGCTTACCATTGCATCTGCTATTTTCCCTATTTACTACAATACCATTACCAAAAACGGCAACGATTTCACTATCTCGTTTTTTGGTTTGCCTGTAATCAATACAGTTCTTTATTCATGGGCAATTGCAGCCGCTTACTTAATTGTGGCAATCGGATCGCCTTTGTTCTCATCAATGGCCGACTATACTGGCAGGCGAAAAGGGTTTATGCGTGCTTTTACCTTGATAGGCGCAACTGCCTGCGGAACTTTGTTTTTTTTCGATAAAAACCATATTGAATTGGGAGTAATTGCCTTTGCACTTGGCACAGTGGGTTATGGAGGAAGCATTGTTTTCTACAATTCGTTTCTTCCGGTAATTGCCGATCCTGAAGATCAGGATCGCATTAGCGCAAGAGGATATTCGATGGGTTATCTGGGTGGGGTGGTTTTGTTGTTGTTCAATCTGTTAATGATTATGAAACCCAATTTGTTTGGTATAGCCGCAGATAGTTCGTTGCCAGCTCGGATATCGTTTTTGTCTGTTTTTATTTGGTGGATCGCGTTTTCACAGATATCTTTCAGCAGGCTGCCAAAATATACATTCCGCAAAAGGATTAGCAGAGATTCAGTACTATCGAATGGGTATAAGGAGTTGCGGTTAGTTTTCAAGCGTATCAAAAAATCATATAACTTGAGCATGTACCTCAGCGGATTTTTCTTTTTGATGATGGGGGTGCTTACCACCATGTTTATGGCTGCAACGTATGGCGAAAAAGAAATGGGATTAAAAGAAGATGTACTGATTCCTACAATCCTTGTAATTCAATTGGTCGGGATGCTCGGTGCATGGATGTTTGCACGCATTTCGAAAAAACT
>CAIXTV010000142.1 GCA_903922465.1 uncultured bacterium | reverse complement strand
TAAATTTGCTTTTATTCAATTTAAAACATTATATTAGCGCCCAAAAATTTAAACTAAATGCCTTATGACAAATGACCAACAAGCCGAAATGAACATGTTTGACGGATTTGATGCTGAATTAACAGCTGATAGCACCGTTTTTTCAGGAAATCCGAAAATGGTAACTAAAGTGGGTGTTTTTAGAGCTGCACGTGCTGAAAATAAGGCTTGTGCAAATTCTGCCCATCCCAACAATAGCGGGTATAGCCAGCTAAAAAAAGACAAAAAGTTGGCTGTAAGTGAGACCGCTTCTATTTTGACAGGGCAGGCTCATGTTGCTCTTACCGACTTAGGTAAAGGGGAAATTGCACGACTTTTACATATTAATCCTACTGATTATAGCTCAGCATCGGATAGTGAATGCGGCTCATTGTTGCAGAGTGCTTATGATATTATGTTTGCAAACAAGGCTGATTTATGTCCTGACACTTTTGAATTGCAAGAGCTTACTGATTTCCAGACGGAAAGAACCGAATTTGTTACTGCAAAAGGTGTGAGTGAATGGGTGCATGATGTTTCGCCTACGCTGACAAAGGCTTTTGAAGAAAGTTTTGTCCCTGTACGGAAAGCTATTGAGCAGTTGAAACTGATGGCAAGGAAGTATAAAAAAACAAACAAACCTTTTTATGCAAGGTTTATGGCATCAACCATTATTTCTGCTGTGAATGTACATCATACATTTGTGGATATTATAGTTTTGGATAAGGTTACGGGTAATCCTCTTGAAGGCATCCAACTTACATTGACTAAAGGGAAAAAATCGGGACTTACAGATTATCAGGGAAAACTTAGCATAGAGAGGGTGATGAATGGGAAAGATGTAGTGACAGGGACTTACAAAGGAAAAGTGGTTTGCGAAGAGCATATTGAGATAATAAAAGGGAAGAGGAATGGGTTTGAGTTTCTATTGACGATTGTTGAGGATTGAGGAATTAAGAAACGAATGAAAAATTAATAATGGGAAAATCCTGCTTTTGTGAAAGAGCGGGATTTTTTATTGAGAATTTGGTAATGGAAGGGCTGTGTTTTTTTTTTATTAGTTTTGTTGTGAGATATGTTTAATGAAAAAGATATGAGAAATAGCGAACGCTATATAGAAAGTAAAGCGAAGGAAAACCTTCGCTTAGCAGGAAGCAAACTATGCCAAGCGTGTGAAACTACAAATATCAGTAGACTTGTATAGAACATGAGCATAGAAGCAAAAACAAAACGATTACTCTTAACCCGTTCAGGTGGTTTTTGTGGTAACCCAAATTGCAATGCTGACCTCTATCCATTGTTTGAAAATCGTAAGATTACAAATGTTGAGGAGTTAGCACACATCATCGGACAAAGCAAAGACGGACCGCGAGGCGATGACGATTTGTCAGTAGAAGAAAGAGACGACTATGAAAACATAATTTTGCTTTGCCCGACTTGTCACACAAAAGTTGACAAGTTTCCACACTTATTTCCTGTAGCGACAGTTAGAAATTGGAAACAAACTCATGAAGAAAGAATTGTTTCACTCTTTAATATTCCGAAATTTGACACAAGAGAATTGGCAAGAAAAGAAATTGCAAAACTTCAACTCAACAATAAAATGGTATTTGACACTTATGGCCCATACTCAAAGCAAGCGGAAGTAAATTATCTTGAAACCGAAAAAATTTGGGAACAAAAATCAATAGGGACAATCATTCCAAATAACAGAAGAATTGACGCAATTCTTGAACGTAACTATGATTTGCTTACAGACGGTGAGAAATATTTATTTGAAGAATGGAAACAGCACAAAGAAAGTTTTGAGTTTAATAAACTATCAGGCGACAAGACATCTGCACTTGTAATTTATCCAACAACATTTAATACAATACTAAGCTAATGAGTAGAGATAAAAATAGAGAAAAACCACTTAAATCAAGTGTAACATATTTTGAAAGAATTATCAGCGGACACACTGCTGTTGAAAGTTTAAAAGAAGTTTCTGAAAATGTATATGAAATTGAAAGAACAGGAGGACGACCAAAAATTAAAGTTCTGGTTGCTGACATTTATGTAGTAAGTGAAGCAGACATCTTTGAAATTGTAACGACCAATTACGACCTAACTTGTGTTTTATTAATTGGCTTTTACAATCGCTATTCAGGAGACGCAAAGGAAAGGGCAAAAACCGAAAACATTGGACTGTTTAACATGAAAGAATTTTTTGGAGCAATAAATTACATCGGACAAAAACTAATTAATTATGAACCTAAAACAAAAGATAACTGACAACTTACCATTAACTCCCGTTGGAGTTGAAGTGTTTTTATTTGGCTCTATCTTGACAGCAGAAAGCATCAATGACATTGACTTAGCTATAATTTACGACAAGTCAACGCTTGGACTTAAAGAAGCTGTTGAGTTGCGAAACACAATTAGAAAACACATTGCTGGATTCACTGACATTTATTCGGAAATTATTTTGCTATCACAACAAGAAAATGACGAAATGGAGTTTACTAAAAACATTCGGAATGAAAAGATAATTTGAACTATGTTAAATCGGCTTGAAAAAACATGCAGGCACTTCAAATATCGATGCTTAGATCGGAAGGAGAAGCATCGATTTCCTTCTAAGTTAATGGAATCCCTTTTGTATAATGCTACATTGAAATTTCACGACTTAAACAATCTGTTTCAAATAATTTGGGAAAACAACAGTTTTAGTTTATGATACCAAAATAAAATCATATTTCTTTTTTAAACTCACTACAAAAAATGCCAAAGCAAAAGCCAAGAATACCATTGCCACTAAGACTCAATTCCAATTCATTGTGAATTTTAAAAAAATCAATTACCAATTTTACTTGAAGTTCCAATGAGAATATTCATTTCATTATTTTGCATGAATAAATTTTAATTATGAGGGACATTTCAGATCATATTTATCATATTTTAAAAGAAAAACAATACGCTGACCCTTTCAGTAATGAATTTGATGCTGAAAAGTTGAATAGCGAGTTTGGAAATGTCTTAAATGAAGACGAAGCAAACATTTTTGAATTCCTTTTAATATGCAATGTGTTAAATAAGGATATAAAGCGAAATGTTTTTGAATTATTCAACAGGATGAAATTATCTCCCGATGATTTAAGAGAGTTTTGTTTCATAGCAGTAAACAAATACTTTCTTGATTTAACTCCTCAAATGGTGGAGCAAGTTAATAAAGGAGTTTCATTTGAATCTGAGAAAACTTTATTTTCGAAATTCACAAACGACTTTGATCAAGAAGTAAATGTTCAGCTAGCCATTGAAGTTGGAGGCGATATTTTATCAGAACTAATAATTCTATCAAATGAATGGAATACGAATGGAATGGAGTTTGAAAAACTTGAAAAAAGTACTCCTGAAGTACAAGGAAATTTATTTCATACTCTGTGGATTCATGCAAACATTATTTTGAATTTGAAGAATTCTGTCTATTATTTAGTAAAATATGAAAATGGAAAAGTAGTTTTTAGAAACAAGGTAGAAGTAAAGATTGAAAATGATAATGATGCAACTTCATTTTTAAAAACTACAGGATTCATTAGAGCCAATAACATTACACAGGAATTCTTTTTTCAAATCATAAAGTTATATAAAACGGCATTCAAAGACAGAATTGGAGTTGATAACTACCTTTTAAAAGGGAATGTGATATCACCGATTAAAGGCATTTCAGATTCAACAATTAAAGCGAAAGCTGATTCAAGTTTGATCGTTTTCTATCCTCATTTCATGAACGTCAAACTTGATTACTTTGATGGGTTGGATTTAATGAACTTGCTGGACATGTTAGTTATAATTGAAGAATGCATTGAAAATCTCCACAAGAAAAATATTGCAGAATACTCTGAAAGGCAGTTCAAAGAAATTCCAATTAAGTTTAACGCATCCGAATTAATTAATTTTCTTTCTGAAATAACTGGGTATAAAATTCAAACTGTAAAAAAATTTATATCATCATTAATTACTAATCCGGGAAAACCTTATTTCTGGAGAGCTCCTTTATTTAAAACAGGTGACTTTTTATATTTTTCATTGTCAGCAATAGTTGCTCCAAATCATGTTCTGTTTTTTGATAAATGGACGGCTTTAAGCGGTTATACAATGGAGGATAAAGAGAAGATATTTCTAAATTTTGTTTTGAAGGAACTAAAAGAGTACAAAAAGATTCAATATAAATTTAAAATTCACGAACTTGATAAACTTAAAATAAATACTGAAAGATTTAAGAACAATATATTATGTGAAACTGAATCCTTGCTTATTCTAATTGAAATTAAATTGTTTGATTTTCCAATTGAATCTGCTGAATTGGATGCAGCATTAATTCGACTTGGGAACTCAACATTCGATATTGAAGAAAAAGCAAAACAAATACTTGAGAACTTTGATGGACAAAAAGAACTCCTAAAAATTATAGTCCCCAATTACACAAATTTTAGTGGCCTTCAAATTAATAATGTATTCATAGCTGATTTTACTTTATTTAAAAACTATGTATTTGTTGGTAATATGAGAAGAGCAGCAGTTACATTCTATGAAGGAAAACCAATTGTAAATGATGGTGGCATTATTTCATACTATAAAAACGAAGATGATTTCAACAGTAATTTTAAAGTCTTTTTAAAAGATCCAATCCCTGTGAGACAAATTCTTCAACGATTAATTTTAAAGGAGCAACAAGTTACACCAGATATCGTTAAACCAAAGTTCTTTGTAGACACAATAGACCATTTATCTGACGAGCATATTATGGAATCTCGTATTGACCATTTAGGAAGCTTACTTAATTTTGAATATTATAGTGAACCAACTAAAAAAGTAATTAAGGATGCACTTGACCAGTCAATAATATATTCTCTTACTGAAATTTTCAGTCAACTTTCTTATGCACCTTATGAATCTTATGGAGACAGA
The DNA here is from genome assembly GCA_903922465.1 of uncultured bacterium. GTDB lineage: Bacteria > Bacteroidota > Bacteroidia > Bacteroidales > CAIXTV01 > CAIXTV01. The sequence continues at coordinate 8,755 of CAIXTV010000142.1, read as the reverse complement.
ATTGAACTATATCATAAAGTCAGTAAAACAAAAATGCTCGGCTTTGCCCATTTAGCATTATACATTCTAAAAGCACTCAGTAAATTGAACGGAAAAATAATTAAGAAGAACAACAACTTTGACTCTATTGAATATGATGTTGACGAAGTTATTAAACTTCTTAAAAGATGTAAAATATTCATATCTGGTCAAATTCGATTATCTGAGTTTAAAATAGAAGATGGAATTTTCGATGAACTTGAAGAGAAGCAAATTCTTTCATTTACAATAGATGCATTAAGTGGATTCACACAAAAATATCATGGTAACGACTTTTTAGATTCATCTATGCTTCCGTTGGCTTTTATGTATGGCTTAAGCCACAAATACGATGTTGAGTATGAATTTTACATTGCTTGCAGCAATGTAATCGATGGATTGAATCACATACATAAGTATCAGTCAGCAAGAGATTTTGCTGAAGAAGTTCTTGTATTATCTATCAATAACAATAAACATTATTACGGATGGAACATTCTCTTTAAATGTTACTCTGCTCAAAAAAGCATATTAGATGCATCAATTAATGGCTGTTTATTTCTCTCATCAATATCAGTTCTACCAGAAATTTCTAGTTTCTTAGCAGTTGATGCTTTATATGGTGCACTTATATATTTCCGTAACTTTGGATTCAATGAATTTGCAAAATATGCTTATGAAAACCTTCAACGCTTTGAATTGACTGAATATGATAAGCAAAAAATAACTTTAAGCTACTTCAATTCATTCCTCCAAGGAGAGATACTCCGTGATGTGAAATTGCTTGACCAAGTTATTGATTACATAGAAATAAAATTTGACGACATCATTAGTTTCCATGAACTAGGTGTTGTTCCTTGGCTTGCATACCTATACAATATAGAGAGATTGAAGAAAGTGTATCAGTTTTCATTCAACAGAGACATTAAAAAATATATTGACAAGTTTGAAGCAAGAATTGACAAGGCAAGTGTAAAAGCAATTCGCGAAAAAATATTTGGTGATACAGAAAAATCAAAAGAACTTTTTATTTCTGCTATAATGAACACATTTGAAACAAGAAGTGTGAGAGATTTTGTTTATGAGGCTAAACATCTTACCCTTATTGCTAGCAACTTATTACAATCTGCAATTTCAACAAATAACATTGATGAGTTATTGCTAACTGGATTAGTGATAAATGACCAAAGTTTAGCTTTTGAGGAAATTGATGTTAAGCCAGGTTCAATTTCTACGGTTTCTAAACATGAGAATTCAGAATTAAAACTTAGACTAAATGATTATAAAAACTATATGCTGGAAAAAATCATTCTGCAGCATGACCAATCATTATTGTGGCTATTTGAGGATTTAGGAAATGTGTTTTGTTTGACAATTAGCTATGAAAAGAATTTCAATCTATACCCAATCACGAATTGGGATATAAAAAAAACAAAACAGTTGCTAAGAAGAATTGGCAATTTTTATTTCAATGCTAAAAAAGATAGCGAAAACAAAGCAAGATGTCTATTCAGTAATCCACGAGGGGAACAAGATTACAATGAACTTGTTCAAAAAGAAGATTATGAAAATTTGTTAAGAGAGCTATCTTTCACAAAGCTACCATTCATAGATGTTTCAGATGAAATACTTATTTATTCAAGCATTGAAATGGCGAATTATCCTCACAACCTCATTGAACTTGGAGATGATTTTATCTCATCGCAGAAATCTATTTGCAATGTAATTTCCCTTGAAAAGTTTGCTGAAAATCACAAAAAGCTTATCTTAAAAAATGATTATTCTTCGAGTGCCTGGATTCCAATAGAAGACCAAGAACCACTGATTAGTTGGGGTTTTGAATTAATCAATCCGATACTTATAGAAATGAAATCGAAAATCTATACAAGCACGTACCCGAATGAAGCCATAATGACTGACCTAAATATTTTTCTTGCTCATGGTGTAACAGACAGCTCTGGTTTTAAGGCCGTTTACACTAATCATGAAAAAAAGAAAGGAATTGTTTACCCATATAGTGTTTTTGGGAAAGGTAAAATTGCGATACTCTTTATATGTAATTCAGGTTCATCTCATGATTCAGTTTTTTCGAACAGTGTTGTTTCATTTAGTAGCGAACTTTTAAAATCAGGATATACAACAGTTGTTGCACCATTTTGGTCATTTGATGTGACGATGTCAAGAATTTGGTTGAAAGAATTTTTGAAAAAATTCAACCAAGGAGATTCAATAAGCAAATCAGTTTTTTTTGCCAATAAAAAGCTTACTGAATATGATGAGAAGACTTCAAGTTTTTACAATGCACCTGCGGGATGTTTAGCAATGCACATTTATGGAAATCCAAATGTTTATGTTGAAATAACATCTACCATTCCTGGCTAGGCACCAAATAATTGTTCTTAACAATGATTTGCACCTGTATTATTTTATAGACGGGATTATAGGAGATTGTAATATGTAATTTAATTTAAGTCTACAAACCGAAACCATACATCAATGTAATCAACTCTATGACCACCAGATAATTTGCAATTATCTAAAGTTCAAATATTGTTATACTCACACATCTTAAATAATTATAATTGACCTTTTTGTTTTTTGGAATTTTCTTTTTTAAGTTTATCCAAATAACCATTTTCAGTATAACCAATTCCAATATCCACAGTTTTACCATCATCTTCTTCAGACATCATCAGAAGTACACTTGTTTTACTGTTCTTCCATTTTGTTTTATACTCATATTCTTCAGCTTTATGTTCATAATACGGTTTACCATATTTGTCTATAAGTACTTTCTTTATTTTATAATAGTCATCATAATAAGTGCTTTTAACCTTATGGTCAATTAAGAATACTACTTCTATGCTTTTAAGTTTTTTATTGATAAATCTATATATAATCACGCAACTATAATCTAAAACAATATTATCTACCTGTATTTCATCTTCTGATTCCTTAAAAACCTTTGTTATGTTTTCTTTCGATTTAACTTCTGCTTTAGTCATTCCCCATTTTACATTTCTTACATCTGGAGAATATGGCGTAGTTTGAGAATAATTATTCAAACATATACTTGATAATAGTACAATAAGAATTGCTAATTTTTTCATATAATATTTTTAAGCCATAAAATTACAAAATTAATCAATACAGATACTTTTAAAGCAAGCAAATCTTTCATCTAAGCACCAAAGCTTAATTGAGCAAAATTCCCAATTCCTCTCCAAACACCTGATAATTTGCAATTATCATTATTATAAAATGTAATCAGATACAAAAAAGACACGATGTAGACCTTAGTAGAAAAGCCCCTAAAACCCTTAACCCCAGCCTTATTAGCTAATTGTTGGATGAGAAGGTAATAAGGTTTAGGGGGTATAGGTATTTGTGTTTTCTATTAAGGTTTGGGAAGGGGGATAAGGTTTTTCTATTAAAGAGGTTTTGATATGGTTGAGATTAGGTGCTTGGGTGGTTTCGTCTTTTCAGGTTTAAGCTGTATAATATTGGACAGATACGGAATAAGCTACAATCGAATGAAAGATTTTCTTTGGAAAATGATTAATGGATAATGCATAGCCTTTTAAGATAGAAACGACTTAGGCTGGAGCCTAAGCCAAACATTGGACAATTTGCAATTACAAACCATGTAAGTAAAATTAAATTTGTAATTTTGCATAAAGAATACATGTATGTACAATTGGAAAAAGGTAATGTCGGGCAAGGACATTGCAAAAGTTCTGGAAGATAACGGATGGAAACTTTTAAGACAAAAAGGAAGTCACCGACAATATAAAAAGAACCATATTGTTTGCACTGTACCTATGCATTCTGAAATAAAAGCCGGCACTTTGTCGTCGATTAAAAAAACAATTCTAATAGCAGAAAAAATATAAAATGGAAACTATCACACTTACGTATCGCGTTCAACCTGAAAAAAATGGATTTAGTGTCGCTTGTCTTGACTGGTCAGGTGTGTTTTCGCAAGGAGAAAATATAAGTGAATGCAAAAAGAATATGATTGAAGTTACTGAAATGTTTTTAGACCTTCTGAAAGCAAAAGAACTTTCGAAAGAGCAAATTCCAGTAATAAAAAAGCACATTGCCAATCCTTTTACTTTTCAACTTACTTTTGACTTGGCAAAAGCTAAATTTGTTCCTGAATCAAAAATAAAATTCAATTCAAAAATCAAGTCAATAAGTAATCTTGCTTCTTTCTTATAAATGAAACGCGATGGACAATTTGATTGAGGTTTTGGTGAGGTTTTAACCTCAGTCGTTAAAATCTCAATTTTTCTTTTTATGTTTATCAAGTTCTTTAATCTGTTTGCTTTTAGCTTTAAGTTGTTTCTTGACATTTTTTATATCTTCATTTGCAGGAAGATCTTCGGGTAAGACGCCGCTTATTTCTTTCATGGTTGTTCTCACTTTTCGACCTACAATTTCAGCAGCATTTTCCAAATTACTCTGACCAGTAATGCTGTCTTGCTTAATCTTTAGTTCTGTTTGGGTAATTCTGAATAAATTTGCTGCTAATTCTTCTTTCCCCATATAATCAAGCAAAGATTTAGAAGTTGGTATATTTCTTAATGTTTTTAGCTGAGAGATGTTTTTATTATACATACCTCTATAACCAGCATTTTGAAAATAAGCATAATGTATAACTCCAGCTTTGTGTGCAACACCAGATAAACTTGCTTCTCTTTCTGAAATTTCTTCCCTTGTTACCAGTCTTTCAACTTTGTTTGCTTCTTCAAGATAATTATGAACCGCACCAGCCAAAGTAGCAAAATAGGCTTGCGCCATTGCAACAGCAGGCTTTTTATTATCGGCATTCATTACAGTTAGATAACATGCAAATCTCGATAATCTAAAATCTAAAAAGGTTTTATTTTGGATAATTCTTTGTTCCTGAAAGAAATTATCAATAATTGGAATATTTAGCGTGTTACAGGTTGTCATTGCTTTGTTTACAGCTCGCTGAAATGAAGTCATATTTTCATAACCAAGCAGTGACATTAAATCGCTAGCATACCAAAAGGTAAACCCATTCTCATGACTAAAGTCCTCAAAATTATCTCCTGAGAAACTCTTAATAAAGATATCAAGTTGTGACATACAGATATTATTTTGGCAAAGATAAGAATTAAAATCTAAATGGCTCCCAACTCGACGAAATTTGAAAATTCCGAAGGTATTTTACAATTTCACTCTTAATGCATGGTTATTTGTAATTATCATCATTAATATAAGCATATTTAGTATTGAATAAAGTTTAATTCTCTGTATTGAAATTGTCAACAAATCAGGATTTGTTTTGTTATAAAGAAGGCTTCAGAAAAAATAATTAAATTTGCAAATTGAATATTAAAAGTAATATGTTTAAATCTGTTCAAATTAAAGACTTTATATCGGTGATTGATATTTCGATTGGAATTTGGAGTTTGGGACTTATTGTACTTAAAACTCAATGAATGTTATAGCCGGGGAGTTGGATGCCTGAAAAAATTAAATTACAGAAGAAATAAACATGCAAAACGAGCATACAACTATAGAATTCCCACCCGAAACGCTTGCCCTGGTCAATCGTATCATCAAACGCTACCCCGAAGGCAGGCAGAAGTCGGCATTATTACCGCTGTTGCACATTGCCCAATCGGAAAACAAAGGATGGTTAAGCACAGAAATGATGGATTACGTGGCAATCTTACTCGACATTCAGCCGATTGAAGTGTACGAAGTCGCTTCCTTCTATAGTATGTTCAATCTCGAACCGGTGGGCAATTGCTTAATTGAAGTTTGTCAGACAGGTCCCTGTTGGTTGTGTGGTGCAGAGGAAATCCTTGCGCATTTCGAAAAGAGATTGGGCATTAAGTCGGGAGAAACAACAGCAGATGGCAGGTTCAGCCTTAAAACCGTTGAATGTTTGGCTGCTTGTGGCAATGCGCCCGTCATTCAGGTGGGGACAGACTACCATGAAAATCTCAACATTCAGAAAGTGGATGAGTTGCTCGATACATGGCAAGCCGAAAATAAGAATTCTCATAGCAATCCCTATCTCTAAATGGCAACAAAAATACTTTTAGAGAACATAGAAGCTCCCGGTCTTGCCACTTTCGACTGCTACCGAAAACTGGGAGGCTATGCATCGGTTGAGAAAGCGTTGAAGAGCCTGAGTCCTGATTCAATAACCCAAGAGGTATTGAAATCAGGTTTGAGAGGAAGGGGTGGTGCAGGTTTCCCAACGGGGATGAAATGGAATTTTATAGATAAGAAGTCGGATAAGCCTCATTATTTCATTTGCAACTTCGATGAGAGCGAACCCGGAACCTTCAAAGACCGCCATATTGGTCAGTTGAATCCCCATCAACTCATTGAAGGGATGATACTCGGCTCTTATGCTTTGGGTGCCCGCAGTGCTTACATTTACATTCGCGGAGAATTGTTTTATGTCTTAAATATTATTGAGAAAGCCATTGATGAAGCCTATCAAAAGGGTTTTCTTGGCGAGAATATTATGGGTAGCGGCTACTCCTTAGACTTATACTGCCAACCCGGCGGAGGCGCTTACATCTGTGGTGAAGAAACTGCCCTTATCGAGTCACTTGAAGGCAAGCGTGGCAATCCCCGCATCAAACCTCCTTTTCCTGCTTTGGTAGGTTTGTATAATTGTCCGACGGTAGTCAACAATGTAGAAACCATTGCCAATCTTCCGTGGATTATCAATCATGGAGCCGATGCTTATGCCGCTTTAGGCACCCTAAAGAGTAAAGGAACCAAGCTCATTTCTGCCTGTGGGCATATCAATAAACCGGGCATCTATGAAATTGAACTGGGTTTGCCTGTTGAAGAATTTATTTATAGTGATGAATATTGTGGAGGAATACGAAACGGAAATCAATTGAAAGCTGTGGTTGCAGGAGGTTCTTCTGTTCCTATTCTCCCTGCTGAATTAATCCTTAAAACCGCTAAAGGAGAGCCTCGTTTGCTAAGCTATGAGTCTCTTGAAGAAGGTGGATTCCAAACAGGAACCATGTTGGGTTCAGGAGGCTTTATTGTGATGGACCACACTGCATGCATCGTTAAAAATCTGCTCACCTTTGCCCGTTTCTATCATCACGAATCGTGTGGACAGTGTAGTCCTTGCCGCGAAGGTACGGGTTGGATGGAAAAGATATTGCGAAGGATTGAAGCCGGCAAAGGGTCGATGAAAGAAATTGATCTCCTTGCCGATATTGCCAAACATATTGATGGAACTACGATATGTCCTTTGGGTGATGCCGCAGCTTGGCCCGTATCCAGTGCCATTCGTCACTTCCGCTCCGAATTTGAAGAACATATAATACAGCAAAAATGTCCCTTTACAAAGTAAGCATCGATAATATTGAGGTTGAAGTCGAACCCGGCACCACCATCATGAATGCAGCGCGCAAAATTGGGGGCAATGTGGTTCCTCCTGCCATGTGCTATTATTCAAAGTTGGAAGGAAGCGGTGGGAAATGCCGCACTTGTCTTGTTAAAGTGGCTCAAACTTCTGCAGTGGATACCCGTCCCATGCCTAAACTGGTGGCTTCTTGTCGCACTATGGTTCAGGATGGGATGGTGGTTCAAAATATCACTTCCCCCGAAGTGTTGGACGCCCGAAAAGCCATCACCGAGTTTTTATTAATCAACCATCCTCTCGATTGTCCGGTTTGCGACCAGGCAGGCGAATGCGATTTGCAGGATCTTTCTTACGAGCATGGTCTCGAAGAAACCCGCACTACCGAAGACCGCAGGACATTTGAACCTATCGACATTGGGGAATATATCAAATTAAACATGAATCGCTGCATCCTTTGCTATCGTTGTGTGATGGTTGCAGATCAGATTACGGATAAGCGTGTGCATGGCATATTAAACCGGGGCGACCATTCTGAAATAAGCACCTATATAAAACAAGCGGTCGATAATGATTTCTCCGGAAACATGATTGACGTTTGCCCTGTGGGTGCGCTGACCGATAAGACCTTCCGTTTTAAAAGCCGGGTTTGGTTCACCAATCCTTTCGATGCCCATCGCGATTGTCCTCACTGTAGTGGCAAGACTGTTTTGTGGATGAAAGGCAAAGAAGTGCTTCGTGTGACAGGCAGAAAAGATAAATATGGCGAGCTCGAAGAGTTTATTTGCAACGATTGCCGTTTTCATCATAAGGAGGTTACAGAGTGGGTGGTGGAAGGTCCGCGAAAGATTGAAAGACATTCCGTAATCTCACAGAATCATTATGAGAACCTTTCCGATGATAAAAAATTAAAACCCTGATATGGACTGGACATTACTCATATTTAAAACTGTTTTTCTATTCATCATACTGCTGGTTACATTGGTAGTAGCCATGTATTCGACTTATGGCGAAAGAAAAGTAGCTGCTTTCATGCAGGATAGAAGAGGTCCCAATCGTGCCGGTCCGTTTGGCTTATTACAACCTTTGGCAGATGGGTTGAAGATGTTTATGAAAGAAGACATTATTCCACTTACAGCTAATAAAAAACTATTCATATTAGGTCCTTCAATCGCCATGATGACGGCTTTGCTCACCGGAGTGGTAATTCCCTGGGGCGAAACCATTACCATAGGCGACCGGGTGTTTTCATTACAGATTGCCGACTTAAACATTGGCATTCTCTATGTGTTTGCAATGGTTTCCATCGGAGTGTATGGCATTATGATAGGCGGATGGGCATCCAACAATAAATATGCC
>CAIXTV010000141.1 GCA_903922465.1 uncultured bacterium | reverse complement strand
TTGGGAATATAATCGATAGGAGAAAAAATTATTGTAATTTTATAGTCTTTAAATCATATGATTATGATGGTGAAAACTAAAAGGATAATTACAAATTATCCTGTATTCAAAGCGGCATTACAAATGCCTCTTAGCCGCTCCGTAGCTAAATTTGGGAGACAAATGCCGCCGAGGGGGGGATTTAGAATATTGTTAAATAAACCCAAGAAATAATTGAATTTATAAACTTAATATTTTTAATATGAAAAAATTGTTACTTTTTATTTTAATCTGTTTTTATCTTTCTGAAATGGCATATTGCCAGAGTAAATCTATTGGATGGATTGAGCAAAACTCAGGAACATCAAAACTACTTTTTTCTGTTTATTGTATTAATAAAGATACTGTAATAGCAGTGGGTTCTCAGGGAATTATTTTAAGAACTATAAATGGAGGAAATCAATGGGATTCGATTTATTCGGGTACAAATTTTGATTTAATTACAATAAAATTTATAAATCAATCAGTTGGATATGCTATTGGTAGTAATGGAACTATTTTAAAAACAATAAATAGCGGTATAAATTGGATAAATGTTAGTTTTTCAAATCATCTTTTATTTGATTTATGTTTTATAAATGCTGATACAGGTTGGGTAGTAGGTGGTGGGTCTGGAGGTGGGGGTACCGTTCCGCAAGGTTCACAAGGTATTATGTTGAAAACATTTAATGGGGGATTAGATTGGATCGTCGACTCTTCTTTTGACAAAGTCATCTCATCAATTTTCTTTAATGAAATAGATACTGGATATTATTGTGCTCAAAATACAACACACTTAGCCGTAATATGCAAAACGACCGATGGAGGAAACACCTGGAGCACCGTTTATACTTCAAGTGGAGATTGGTACTTTTCACATATTCAGTTTACTTCCGCAAAAACTGGATATATAAACGGTTACAATGAAATATTAAAAACAGATGACTGGGGTTTGACCTGGATGTCGAACTTATTTAGTGTTTATCCACAAGCAATATTTTCATTTCAATTGATGGACAGTTGTAATTTGTATTATCTTGATGGACCTGATATATGCATGGGTGAATTTTGTAATCATATAACATCTAATTGCCTATCGGCACTTGATCTCCGAGGTTTATATTTTTTGGATCAAAATTATGGTTTTGTGGTTGGTATATATGGTAGAATATTTAAATGGGGTTATTATGATGGTATAAATGAGAAAGTAAAAAATGATAATATTAAAATTTCACCAAATCCATTTAATGATAAAATAACTTTTTCTTTCACTAAAGAATATTCAACAAAAGACAATTTTAATATTTCAATTTTCAATTTATTAGGGAAACAAGTACTTGAGATTGATAAAACTCATGATTCTCATTCAAGCTCCATTGATTTAGAATTACCTAATTATCCGCAAGGAATTTATTTTTTAGTTATCAAACAAAAACAAAAAGTTTTACAAACGATTAAATTAATCAAGATATGAAGAAAATTATTTTAATAAGCTTTTTTGTGTTATTTAATTCCCTACTTTATGGACAGGAATTAAGTTTGAAAACCTGTTTTGAAGATAGTCAAGGCAATAAAGATAGTCTGATATTAGGCTATGATGTGCTTGGGACTGATACGATAGATACCATTTTTAATGAACAGAATATTTTTAATATTCCCTGGAACAACACGTTTGAAGTAAGGGCTGGAGAAGCAGCTACATCTTTAAACAACCTTTATTTGACATCTCCACCTACCATACATACTAAGAAACAAATAATATTTAAAGACTGTAATTTTTATCATCTGATAAAAATTGCAATTAAATGTAAACATTTTCCTTTGGTTATAAAATGGGATAAATCGGTTTTCGGAATAGATTCATGTTATTATTCTAGTTTTATTACTTCGGGAACTGGTTGGTATGGGGATTGGTTAGATGGTGTTATGGCTTTTATAAATCCAGTAAATCAATTTTATAGAGATTCACTTATTATTACCGGGATTGGTTATCCTGCGTCGACGGTCAACTACATACAAAATGGGGATACAATTATCCAACTAAATCTTTCATTTGGTAAAGAAATGCCATCTACCAGAATAAATGAAGAAAAATTTGAAAATGCTATTGAAATGTATCCCAATCCAACAGATAATTTGATTCAGATTAGCTTTAAAAATAATAGCTTTAAAATTTATCAGATTAAGATATTTGATATGCTTGGAAAATTAAAATATAATCAGCTTACAAAAAATAAGAACGACAGCAAAATAGATATAAATACAAGCAATTTTTCAAATGGTCTTTATAACATAATAATATCATGCGATAATGTAGTTTATTCCAACAAATTGATTATTAACAAATAAAAAAATAAATCATGAAAAATATAATTAAATGTATCATTTTATGTATTATAATTACCAATATAGCTCATAGTCAAACATACTTAGGCTGTGCAAATGGAAATGGTAGTACAAATTTTAAAAATACTAATTGCTCTGAATTATCATTAGATTACTTAAATCAATATAGATACAAACAACATTATATACCTCACAATTTAAATGATGTAATAAAGACATTACATATAAATTTTAATATTTGGCAGAGAGCTGATGGTACGGGTAATTTAATTAATAACCCTCCAACAATTGTCAGGCTTAAACAAATTGCTATCTGGATTAATAACCATTATCAATATATATCATCCATTAACGACTGTTCCATATGCGACAGAGTATATTGATGATTCAAAAATAAGAGTTGTGCTTGATTCTATATATTTTTACACTGACCCCACTACAGATTCAGCATATTATTATGCAAATAATAATTATGGACATAATATCTTGCTTGACAGTTTCATAAGTGCAAACTACCCTGAGAGAACCAAAGCTCTGAATATTCATTTAACTGGGGCAGTTTATCCAGGAGCAGGAGGTTACTCTGATTATGGTTCAATTGAAAGCTTTTATCAACATAATCCCGAAATGGATACATCTGATGTACATGATTATTGGTTTGGAGAACATTGGGCACACGAAATTGGACATTCATTTGATCTTTGGCATACTTATAATTTTAATCCTTTTTATGAACAAAATTGTAATATTAGTGATTTTGATTTTTTGTGGGATGTTTATGATACAACTTTAACTTGTTCTTCTTCTGGTTGTAATATTTGTTTAATACCATGCAGCTCTACTAATAATAATTTAATGGGAGGAGGAGATAATACTCATATTTCAGCTTTACAAATGGGAATAATTCACCGCTCAGCAATGATGGAAAATTTTCACAACCATAATTATGGAATAAGAGATCACATAACTGGATATTCTCAAGTTCCTTATGAAATTACAAAAGACGAAGTATGGGATTTTAGCATGAAGTTTTATCAAAACATTATTGTTAGGACCGGATATACTTTGACCATTAAGTGTGAAATACAATTTGTGCCTGAAGCCAAAATAATTGTTGAACCTGGAGCAAAGTTAATTATTGATGGTGGTAAATTAACAACTGAAAAATATTTTGACCAACTGTGGCAGGGTATTGAGGTATGGGGAGATAAAGATTTATCACAAGTGCCGATTTCAAATCAGGGATATGTTTATATAAATGGAGGGACAATTGAAAATGCACGTGAAGCAGTGATGCTATGGCATCCTGATGATTGGAATTCGATGGGTGGAATTATTGAAGCTTATGGATCAAACTTTTTAAATAATACTCGTTCTGTTGCTTTTATGATGTATCAGAATACCTTTAATGGACATCCTTTTCGTAATTTAAGTTCTTTTAAAAATTGTACGTTTAATATAAATGACGACTATCGTGTTCCAATAATAAATGATTTCGGAACACATGTTACGCTTTGGGCTGTGAATGGAGTTACTTTTACTGGATGTAATTTTTTAAATGAACAGACTCATAAAGCCTATGATATGACACAAAACCAAGCTATATATTCAATGGATGCGGGGTACAATATTGGTAGTAGTTGCGACGCTACAAACATATATAATGGATCGTGCCCACCTGAAAGTTTGAAGAGGTCGTATTTTAAAGGTTTTAATACGGCTGTACATGCTTATGGTAGCTCTTCGGGCAATGTAGTGAAAATAGATGAAGCGGTTTTTGAGGATAATGTAAGAGGAGTAGAGTTTGATGCTTTTAATTATTCATGGGTGAATAGATCGAAATTTTCGATTGGGAATATTTCCATTGAAGGTTCTCCTGATTATCAGGAAGGGATTTTCACAAATAAATCTTGGGGGTTTCGAATTGAAGAAAACTTATTACATCCATCATTAAATTCAACACCAATGTCAATTGGGATTAGAATTCGTGATAGTGAGAAAACAGATAATCAAATTTATAAAGACACTCTAAAAGGGCTTTATATTGCAAATAGAGCTGAGGGAAGAAATAGAGGTGGTAATATTAACGGGTTGCAAATTTTATGTAATGATCAGTCTTATAATAATACAGATATTTCAGTAGTGCCATTAGCAAGCTTCGATCAGGGTATTCGTCTGAATCAGGGAGACAACAACACGTCTACTGCAGCAGGAAATCTTTTTTCGCACTTAACCATGGATATTGACAATTCCCTATTTTGTTCACCAATAAAATATTTTTACACAAACACTTATGCTCAAAATCCAACTTTGATTACGGCAAATGTTTATACTGCTATTGCAAACAATACAAATACGTGTCCTTCGTATATAAATATTGGTCATAATTCTCCTTTAGCCGCGGGAACAAAATTTTCGCTAACAGAGGAATATGATGTTCAGGAAACAATGTATTTGAATTTACTTTATAATTATAATAATCTGATAGATGGGGGAAATACGAATTTACTGTTGAATAAAATAGAAATGAGCTGGCCAGAAGATGCCTGGGAATTAAGAGCTGAATTAATTTCTAAATCTCCTTATTTATCAGAGGAGACATTAAAAAAAGCAGCCGTGAAGGGAGTCTTACCACAAGCAATGTTATTAGAAATTTGTTTGGCAAACCCTGATGCAACAAAAGCTATTAATTTTATTAATTTTCTTGTAGATAGTATTCCAAATCCATTGCCTGGATATATGATTGGATTAATTAAAGTTAATTGGGAAGCAAACACGGTTCGCACTTTGCTTGAAGGCAATTTAGCTAATGTAAGTTCAAGAATGGCTTTAATTTCAAATTTAATGATTTCTGATTGCATGTTAGATTCTGTTATTCAAAAACAAGAAGTTAGGAATTGGTTGAATAGACGGGGAGGTATAAATGATTATTATTCACTTACTGAAAGTTATATTGAGGATAATAATTATGAACTTGCAACTGAATATTTAGAGCAAATACCTATATTATTTAGTTTAAACAAGGACGACAATGCCGAGTATGATAATTTCGTTGAATTTCTTAATTTTAGGAGCAGGATTTCGGGAAGAGAAAAAACAATAATGCAATTAGATAGCTTGGAAATTGAAACACTTCAAGAAATTGCTGATAACAATACTGGCAGATCATCCGTGATGGCACAAAATATTTTATGTTTTGGTTATAAACGATGTAAGGATTATTTAGTAGTTGAAAGTGAAGAAGAAAAACATCTTATATCGAATTTTTCTTCAAAAGAAGCAGCATCAAATTATAATAAAATAAAGGTGACACCAAACCCAGCAAGTGTTTATGTCGCTTTTAGCTGGGAATTTCCTTTGTTGGAAGGAAGCGCTTTACTGATTATTAATGATAATAGCGGTAAGAGTATTGAGCAAAAAACCATAAGTACGAAAAACGGGCAATGGATATGGGACACCCGAGAAATTAACAATGGGGTGTATTATTATCAGGTAAAATCTGATGGGCAAGATTTTTGTGCAGGGAAGGTGATTGTTAGTAAATAAAAATAAATCAGGATAAATATATTGACCATGAAACAAATCTATTTAATTTTTTTAGCATTTCTATTCTCTAATAATATACAATCGCAAGCATTTAGTTTAGATACAACATTTAATGTTGATTATAATTTTAACTTTCTCGGTACCGATGTTTATGGATTAACTTTTGAACCGGATGGAAAAATCATGGTATATGGATTTTTTTGGGATCATTTAACTAATACTTCAGATATAATAAGAATATTTGAAAATGGAAACCGTGATTTTACTTGGCAATATGTGGGATCTCAGACATCAATTGGTTTTGTAAAGAGAATGAATAATGATTATATTATGCAAAATATTTCTTATAGTTATATTGAAAAGTTTAATTATTCTGGGCATAAGACAGATACTGCCTGGAATAATAATATCCATAGAGATAATATTTGCGGTGCATTTTATTTTCCATTTATCTTTTCAGATGGTAGTATGATGGTAGGAGGTGATACAACTTGCAATATAATTAGCAATAAAAAACGTTGTTTAATGAAGTTTCTACCTGATGGTAATTTAGATACAAATTTTAAACATTTTACGAATTGGCGCGTATCAGGTATTATTAAGTATTCTTCGGATAAATTATTATTATATGGTGGATTTACAAAATATGATACTATTTCAACCTTCAGAATTTGCAGAATAGATACTTTAGGGAATTATGATAGCACGTTTACATCAATTTTTAATATGGGGTTACCACGTCCAGTTTTCATCCAAAATGATGGAAAAATTATTATAGCTGGAGACTTCACTTTTATTAATAGTACCACAAAATCTACACTAATTCGGTTGCTACCTGACGGTTCCTTAGATAGTACTTTTAATAATTATAATTCCCTTAATTGGTCAGATAGTTTTCCTTCTTTAGCAATTCATGTTTGCCCAACTTCTGATGGAGGATACTTAGTTGGGGGGCAATTTAAAGCATACCAAGGCTATGAAAGACATAATATTGTTAAGACTGATAAAGATGGGTTTATTGATACTAATTATTTTAATGGATTAGGTATTGATAGTACATTAAATAATGTATCGGATCCATTTGTTTATAATATACAACGAGATAGTAATGACAGGTATTATTTGATGGGAGAATTTACATATTATAATGGACAACATGTAAATCCAATTATTAGGATAAAGGGCTTGTCAGCTGGGATAGAAGAAAATAAAGAAAAAAACAATATGCAACTTTATCCTAATCCTGCAAAAGATGAAGTGAATTTGAGTTTTCCGAAAGCCATAGTTAATGGAGTGGCGGAGATTTATGATGTTTCGGGGATAAAAGTAAAAGAAATACTGTTGAAAGGAAGGCAGAGCCATTATACAATTTCAACAGAGGGTTTAGCGGCGGGATTTTATATTGTTTCGGTTAGGGGAGAAAAGGGAGTTGTGGGGGTGGTGAAAATGATGAAATGTAACTAACAATGAAGAATTAATAATGAAAAATCAAGAAAATCAAATGTTTGGGCTTTCTATTTGGGCGATTTAGAGAAGGGGGGCTTGCCAAAGTATTGGAAAATACTCTTATTTTCTTTATAAAACTTAAAGTATTAGTGTTTTTGTGGCAAGAAAAAGACTTTTCGGAGTGGGGACAATATTGAAGCTTTCAAAGCCCCCCTCTGGTCGACAAATCTTAAATTAAGCGAGACGTTAAGCGAAAATTGCATTTCCACTGTGAACGCTGGATAATTTGTAATTACCTACCCCTTTACTCAGCTTAATTTTACATATACATAATACGGAATATTACGAATTGGGAGTTTTATAATCATGCAGAACGCCTGTTAAAACAATCGCAGCAAGGCGATATGATAAAATGGGTTTCATCACAGTAGATAGGGATGATGCAATTGAAATTTATAATAAAAATTCGGGGAATAGATTACAAAACAGAAATCGATTAGGCTATTTACAATATTTATCCAATTGTTTTTGAGCAACGATGGTTCCCAATGAAAGGGCTTTTCGCATATCGTCGCAACCTGCGTTCTTATTGCCACTTTCGCATTTGGCAATCCCTCTGTTTACATAGCTAGGGCCATTATTAGGGCTGAGTAGTATAGCATTGTTATAATCGGAAATGGCATCGGCATATTTCCCCATCATTATTGACGCATTGCCTCTGTAGGCCCAAGCTTCAGGGAATTTATTTCTTATTTGTATTGCTTTTGAATAATCCTGATAGGCTTCAGGATAAGTGCGCATGCGAAAATGGGTAGTTGCACGATTGAACCAAATGTTTTCGTCGGTGGGATTTATGGAAATAGCCCGGTTATAATCTTCAATTGCCAATGGGAGATTTCCTAATGCAGCTTCAATATTGGCACGATTATAATACAACTGATCATCATCTTTAATTTGTTTTTCGGCCAGGTTCAAATCGAGAAGGGCATCGTTAAGCTTGTTTTGTTTAAAATATATGGTCGAACGTATGCTGTATGCCTTAGGATTGTTTGCTGAAATAGAAATAGAACGATTGATATCTAATAAAGCAGAATCTAATTGATTGATTTTCACCAGAAGATTTGCCCTATTCAAATAAGCTTCCGCCGACTTTGGATTGAGGAGGATGGTTTGTGAATAATCGAGAAACGCACTGTCGACCTTTCCAATAACATCATACACATAGCCACGGTTTAAGAAGACTTCAAAATATTGAGGATTTATCTGAACAGCCTTATTATAATCAGCTAAGGCATTTTCATATTGCTTTGCATCGCGATAAGCATTTCCACGATTGATAAGAGCAGGAATGGCATCGGGATAAGTGGCCAAAGCATTATTCCATAAATTGATGCTATTCTTCCAAACACTGACTCTCGCAGTAGAAATAGCTGAATTTATCAGCACAAAAAACAACACTATCACTAAGCCCATTCTTTTAAAGTTTTCTTTAGAAATCATGCTCACTCCTAGGGCTATTAAATAGAATATGCCAATTGATGAAAGATACATATAGCGGTCGGCCATAAGATAGGGACCTTTTGGCACATCGAAAAACTTAAGCAACATTACAATGTTAAGAAAGAAGAAGACTGCTCCAAAAGCAAATTTCCTCGACTTAATTGAGAAATAAATGATAGTTGCAAGCAAGATGGGGGCAGAAATTATGTAGAAAACATAAATACCAGAAAGAGTTGACGTGGCCTGATAGGGATAAATAGCCGAAAGATGAAGCGGGATGAATAGTTTTACAACATAAGTCACAAAAGCGAAGGAAGAATAGGCTAAGCGCTCGTAGAGACCAAGATGAGTGGATGGAGCTTCGCTTGCTTGTTGGGCAAAAAGAGTTAACACTCCAAAAACCAAAGTCAAAACAATAAAAGGGAGTTTATTGATGAGACTTTTTGAAGAAAATGGTTTTGTATGTAAAAGATATTCAACTGCGAAAAACAAGCCAAGCAAGACAATTGCCTGGGTTTTGGCAAGCACAGAAAGGAAAAACAATGCAAGAGCAAAATAATAATATTTTGACTTTCCAAACTTAATATGTTTGATATAGTAGAATAAGGAAGCTAAATAAAAGAATGCGAATAAAAGGGTCTTACGTTCAGAAATCCAAGCAAGACTTTCTACCTGCAAGGGATGAATTGCAAAGAGTAGGCTAACAATTATGGCGATGATAAGGTCTTCTGTTAAAAGCATTATCAAAGCAAAAAGCAAAGAAACATTCAGTAAATGAAGCAAAAGATTGCTCAAATGATAAACCAAAGGAGAGCTCCCTCCTATTGCATAGTCTATTGCCAGCGAAATCCAGGTTAAGGGATGATAGTGTCCATTATGAAAAGAGAAGAAAAAGGCTTTCCAGTTCTCTAAACCAAAACCCCTGATAAAAGAATTCTTTGTAACATAAGCAGGGTCATCCCAATTGGTAAAGCCATTAAACAAAGAAGGGAAAAAGATAATTAAGCAAAAAAACAGAATTCCGCTCAGACTTAATATTTGAGCCCTGTTCCATTTCATAAGAAATCAAGGGTCATTTGTTGAATGTCACTCGGATTGATAGGCTTGCCTTTATCTTCATCTTCATTAACTATAATCTTAGGATTGATGGTAAATGAAACTGGTTCATCGTTTTGTTCAGCTACATTTACTTCTTCATTTTCAGGTTCTGGGGATTCCTCTTTAAGGGGTTCATCATAAGGCAAAGAGTCAATCAGCCTAACTTTTTTAATAGCATCAAAAGGAATGCGTTTCCCCCTAGCCTTTTGATTCATTATTTCAACGAAATCGAAGAGATTGATAATCTCTGTTTTTTTCTCCTGAGTCTTAGCTAAAAGATATTCCACCTCAATGCGAGGCAGATGATCAGAAGTCATAGCAATAAGCACCGCCCCGCTTTCAATTCCAACAACATCAAAACGCTTATCGGAGGGCTCAGGAAGAAATCGTTTCACAAAATACTTTGAAGTTTTATTATCCTTATAAACAAAGGAAAAAGGTTTATTGGGATTAAATTTCTCAATGGTCTTCATGTCTTCATCAAAGTGGGCATTTAAGTCGAAATTATAGAATTTCATAAATGCCTTATCGGTAAAGGTGATAATTTTATCGTTCCCTTCGAAAGCACCAATATGTGTCCCTCTCCCATCCGAATTAAGACGCAATACTGTATCATCAAACCAAATATCCCTTGCGGCAAGAGTGGAGACACCTGCATCTTTTAGTTCAATTCTTCTAACAGCATTCCGTGTTAATATATTACCCATCGAATTACGACCTTTTATTTCAATAGAACTAAAATCAAATTCAAAAGTCAACTTCTTAAGCTTGGGTTTGGGTTTGTGATCAACCTTAACAATTTCAGCTTCCCCATTAGGATTGGCTGTAAAATAAAGGACTCTGCTACCTTTGCTTCCTTTGGTGAGCACATATTCTTTATCGCGGGTAACGCCTAAAACAGCAAAACGCTTCACCATAATATTACCCTGCACTCCATCCTGATAAATCATATTGTAGATGGTTCTTTCATCGTTCTTCTTGAAAATATCAACATGAAGAATGTTCTCCCCAACAAAGACTTTATCTTCCACTTTAGTAACCTTAAAGGTGCCATCAGACCTGAAAGTAATTACATCATCAATATCGGAGCAGTCGCAAACAAATTCATCTTTTTTCAAACCAGTTCCAATGAAGCCTTCTGCCTTGTTTACATATAATTTCTCATTTGCAGCAGCCACCAATGTTGCTTCAATGTTTTCAAAATTCCTGATCTCAGTTCTTCTGTCTCTATTCTTTCCGTATTTCTTTTTGATTTGTTTAAAATAATTAATCACATAATCAATCAGATTATCTAAGTGATTTTTAACTTCCTCTATTTCATCTTCAATATTTCTGATTAATTCATCAGCTTTAAAACTATCAAATTTCGAAATACGTTTAATTTTAATCTCTGTTAAACGAACAATATCATCAGTTGTGATTTCTCTACGGAACAGTGGTTTAAAGGGAGTCAGGCCTTTATCGATATTTTCAATTACAGCCTCCCATGTTTCACATTCTTCAATATCCCTATAAATTCGATTTTCAATAAATATTTTCTCGAGGGAGGAAAAATGCCAGTTTTCTTCTAATTCTGCCTTACGAATCAACAGCTCCTGTTGAAGTAAATCAACAGTATTTTGAGTTGATATTCTCAACACTTCACTCACAGTAATAAAGCGAGGTTTCCCATCGTGAATCACACAACAATTGGGAGAAATAGAAATCTCACATGCAGTGAAAGCATATAAAGCATCCATAGTGGTATCAGGCGATACCCCAGGAATTAGATGTACTAATATCTCAACATTTTGGGATGTATTATCATCAATCTTCCTGATTTTAATCTTTCCTTTTTCATTTGCAAGAATGATAGTATCAATTAAAGAAGAAGTGGTTGTTCCAAAAGGAATTTCGGAGATTAATAAAGTCTTTTTATCAATTTGGGATATCTTTGCCCTCAAACGAACTTTTCCACCCCTATGCCCATCATTGTACTTTGTGGCATCCATCAAGCCCCCTGTTAAAAAATCAGGGAGAATTTCAAAATCTTTCTTTTCTAAAATATTTATTGAAGCATCAATAAGTTCATTAAAATTATGAGGTAAAATTTTAGAAGAAAGTCCAACAGCTATCCCTTCCACACCTTGTGCAAGTAGCAAAGGAAACTTAACAGGCAAAGCAACAGGTTCCTTATTCCTCCCATCATAAGATAATTTCCACTCAGTAGTCTTAGGGTTAAACACAACTTCGTTAGCAAACTTTGACAAACGAGCTTCAATATAACGGGGGGCTGCAGCACTGTCACCAGTATGAATATTTCCCCAGTTACCCTGCATATCAATTAAAATTTCCTTTTGCCCCAATTGGACTAAAGCATCTCCAATAGATGCATCACCATGAGGATGATATTTCATAGTATGACCAATAATATTGGCAACTTTATTATAACGCCCGTCATCAAGCTCATTTAATGCATGCAGTATGCGGCGATGAACGGGCTTAAGCCCATCTTTCACATCAGGAACAGCTCTTTCTAAAATAACATAGGAAGCGTAGTCGAGAAACCAGTTTTGGTACATCCCCGATAAATGAATAGTCTTTTGGAGCGAACCTGCTTCCAATTCGGTATATTCACCATTCTCATCTCCAATTAGGAGAGGAACATTTAATTCATTTTCGTCATCAGGGCACATGATAATCTCAACACTTTATTAGTGATGCAAAAGTAATAAAAGAGAAGGAAATGTTTGAGGAAATTTAATAATTTTATCAACCTTTATTTTAACGAAGCAAGTTGATGAATTACTTCCTTTGGATTAGGTGCTGAAAACACAGTATTTCCAGCCACAAGCACATCAACTCCAAGTGAGATCAACTCACCTGCATTCGACAAATTAACTCCCCCATCAACTTCTATTAGGGTGTTTGAGCCACATTCCAAAATCATTTCTTGAAGTTTCAATATTTTATTGTAAGTGTTTTCAATAAACTTTTGCCCTCCAAAGCCTGGATTAACAGACATAATAAGAACCATATCTAGTTCAGGTAAAATATCTTCAAGAAGATGAACAGGAGTGTGAGGATTTATTGCAACCCCTACCTTCATATTTGCTTCTTTTATTTCTTCAACAACTCTGTGAAGGTGATCACATGCTTCATAATGAACCGTTAAAACATCTGCTCCTGCTTGTTTAAATCGGGTAATATAGCGTTCAGGTTGAACTATCATAAGATGCACATCAAGGGTTTTCTCCGATAAGGCTCTTACTGTTTTTATTATTTCAAACCCAAAGCTAATGTTTGGTACAAAAACACCATCCATCACATCAAAATGCAACCACGAAGCATCTGATTGATTTAACATAGTGATTTCAGAATGAAGTGTCGCGAAATTTGCAGATAGTAAAGATGGGGCTATAATGGCAGTCATAGTATTATTTTTGTTTTTACAAAATTAGAAAAAACAGTGTAACTAACACCAAAAGATTTAGTTGTTCCACTATTTCACAAAACAACACAGATTAGTTCGCCCTCGGAAAGAAACTTTTACTTCAGAGACAGAGTCTTTAAAACTTTAACCTAAGTAAGGTTTTAAATTCTGACAACGTGAACTCTGCTGTAATTTCTTCAAGGATTTTTCTTTTATTTGCCTGACTCTTTCTCTTGTCAAATCAAATTTTTCAGCAATTTCCTCTAGAGTTAGTTGAGGTAAATGACTTAATCCATAAAAATACCTTAAAATCTGAGATTCACGAGACGTTAGAGTACTAATAGCCCTTTCAATTTCACTTTTTAAAGAGTCGAGCATAAGTTTTGACTCAGGAGCAAGAGATTCATCATTCTTAATTAAATCATACATGTTCACATCTTCATCTTGAATCAAAGGAGCATCCATTGAAACATGCTTGCTGGAATTTTTAAGTGAGTCCATGACTTCTTGAGTGGAAATTTCAAGTATAATCGCAATTTCCTCTGCATTGGGTTCCCTTTGATATTCTTGCTCAAGCTGTGAATACGCTTTTTTAATTTTATTGATACTGCTGATTTTATTCAGTGGTAATCTTACAATTCTAGATTGTTCAGCAATTGCTTGCATGATTGATTGTCTTATCCACCAAACTGCATAAGAAATAAATTTGAATCCTCGAGTTTCATCAAAACGCTGCGCGGCTTTGATTAAACCCATATTACCTTCATTTATTAAATCAGGGAGGCTCAAACCATAGTTTTGATATTGTTTGGAAACTGAAATAACAAAGCGTAGATTAGCTCTTGTGAGCTTATCTAGTGCTTTACTATCGCCTTGCCTGATGCGTTGCGAAAGAAGTACTTCTTCTTCTGCTGTAATTAGCTGTTCTCTCGAAACTTCCTGCAAATATTTTTCAAATGCAGGAGTATCGCGATTGGTTAGCTGCCGGGAAATTTTAAGTTGCCTCATTCTTGAGTTATCACTCTTTTTCTATTCTTACGTGAAATCCCCCGTAAGGTTACAATAATTATTCAGGATTTGTATTTGGTCTTGGTAATAATACTTTTCTGGAAAGTTTAAGCTTACCTGTTTTTTTGTCAACTTCTATCAACTTGACCTCAATTTTATCACCAACCTTAAGCACAGATTCAACATCTTTTAAGTGTGTCCAGTCAATTTCGGAAATATGTAATAGGCCATCTTTTCCAGGAAGAATTTCAACAAATGCTCCAAAAGCCTGTATGTTTTTTACAACACCATCATACACCTGTCCAACTTCAGGAACAGTAGTAATGCCTTTAATCTTTTTAATAACAGCATCAATTGATTCTTTATTGTTAGAAACAATATCAATAATTCCGAATTCGCCAACTTCTTCTATTACGATAACAGAACCTGTTTCTCTCTGCATTTCTTGAATTATTTTCCCTCCTGGCCCTATAATTGCACCAATAAATTCTTTAGGGATGGTCATTTTAACAATACGAGGTACGTGAGGCTTATAATCTTCACGTGGTTGATCCAATGTTTTTTCCATTTCTCCTAAGATATGCAACCTACCTTTTTTAGCTTGTTCAAGTGCTTCTGCTAAAACATCATAAGAAAGTCCGTCAACTTTTATATCCATTTGACAAGCAGTAATACCATCTTTAGTCCCAGTCACTTTAAAGTCCATATCTCCTAAATGATCTTCATCGCCAAGGATATCGGACAGAACAGCATATTTATTTGCAACAGTATCTGCAATTAAACCCATTGCGATACCTGACACAGGTTTAAGGATTTTTACTCCTGCATCCATTAAGGCTAAGGTCCCAGCACAAACAGTCGCCATTGACGAAGAACCGTTTGATTCAAGAATATCTGAAACTACTCTGATAGTATATGCATTATCTTCGCCTTTAGGAAGAACAAATTTCAAAGCTCTCATTGCTAAATTACCATGACCTACTTCACGTCGGCTGGTTCCTCTGTTTGGTTTTACTTCTCCTGTAGAAAAAGCAGGGAAATTATAATGCAATAAAAATTTACTCTTCCCTTCAATAAAAGCTCCATCAATAATTTGCTCATCAAGTTTAGTCCCTAAGGTAACTGTAGTAAGTGATTGCGTTTCACCGCGGGTAAATATAGCTGAACCATGAGCTGAAGGCAAATAGTCAACTTCTGACCAGATAGGTCTGATTTGATCAGTCTTACGACCATCTAAACGAATTCTTTCATCCAAAACAACATTACGGACTGCATCTTTCTCAACTTCATGAAAATAACGATTGATTAGGAATTTTAATGAATCGCGTTCTTCTTCATTTACTGTATCAATAAAAGCGGTTTTAACAGCTTCGAAAGCTTCTGTCCGCTCGTGTTTTCCGGTTGGATTTGATGCTATCGCATATATCTTGTCATAACAAAAATCAATTAATTTCTTTTTAAGTTCTTCGTTGTTATTTTCATGGCAATATTCTCTTTTTTTGCCTTTATTTTCAACCATCTCGGCTAATTCAATCTGAGCCTGACATTGTATCTTTATAGCTTCATGTGCATGCTTCATGGCTTCAAGGAGGCTATCTTCAGAAACTTCTTTAAGTTCGCCTTCTACCATTAAAATATTATCCATTGTTGCAGCAACCATAACATCAATATCAGCTGTTGCAATTTGATCGAATGATGGGTTGATGATATATTCTCCATCAATGCGAACTACTCTAACTTCAGAGATTGGGCCTTGGAAAGGAACGTCCGATACTGTTAAGGCAGCAGAAGCAGCTAAACAAGCAAGTGAATCTGGTACATTCATTTTATCCCCAGATATCAGAGTAATTAGCACTTGAGTTTCTGCATGAAAATCGCTTGGGAAAAGGGGGCGCAAGGCACGGTCGACCAAGCGAGAAATGAGTATTTCATATTCAGATAAACGGGCTTCTCTCTTGAAAAACCCACCAGGGAAACGACCTACAGCCGCATATTTTTCCTGATATTCAACAGTCAATGGCATAAAATCGCTATTCTCTACTCCTTCTTTTTTTGCTACTACAGTTGCAAGCAGCATGGTTTCTCCCATTTTTACGACAACAGAACCATCAGCTTGTTTTGCTAATTTACCTGTTTCAATGCTAATGGTGGTGCCATCAGCCATTTGAAAACTCTTTGTAATTCCAATCATTTTTTAATTTGTTTTAAATACAAAAAAAGGCAATTATGGTAATTGCCCCTTAGTGTTATAATATAAGACCTTTATTATTTTCTGATACCTAATTTCTTGATGATCGTACGATAACGTTCAATTTCCGTTTCTTTAAGATAATCGAGCAGTTTTCTGCGTTTACTAACCAGACGAACTAAGGAACGCTCGGTGAAAACATCTTTCCTGTTTACTTTTAAATGCTCTGTTAAGTGCTTGATACGAAAGGTAAACATAGCAATTTGACCTTCTGATGTACCTGTGTCGAATTCTGATTTACCGAATTCTTTGAAAAACTCTTTTTTCTTTTCTGATGTTAAATACATTATTTCTTCTATTTTTTACGGTTTGCAAAGATATATATTTTTGAATTCCTAAAACATTTATTTCAATTATTTTTTTGTTGAGCACTGATTTTCATTTCAAAATTGGCTTATTATATGGTCATTTTAAGTTAGTTTTAGCATTTACAGAAATAGTTTGCAAGTTTATTTTAGCTTGAGTTGGAATAATAATCTATATGAATTGAAATCAAATTCAAATGGGAATTGCATATTTTCAGAGGATAACATAAAAATTCTTTCCTCAAAGAACAACTTTTTTATTACAACAATAGAATCCTAATATCAATTTACATTCAGTAAGAATGCCAAATGTAATCATCACATTAGAGAGTGCTTAATCATTATAAACCTGTGCACAAAGATAATCATAAATTGCAAACAATAAAGTTTTAAGTTTGATTAGTTTAATCAAAATCATTTCAAATGGGCACAAACTATTTTAACCACTCCCAAATTATCACAATGTTTCCCCAAGTCTCTTTCTGTAAAATAATGATAAAAATTCTAATAGGCATGCAAACGATTTCATTAATCACACTAAAATCCTTTCATTCAATAACTCGAATTTTAAATCACAAATAAAAAACCATTTTCAGCAAACTTCAATTCACGATTCTATCTTTTTTATTTCCCCTTGCTTCATTAAAACAAATAAAAATGATTAATTTTGAAACGAGAAAACAGAATATGGAAAAAAGTCATACTTATTATATTGAAATAGCCATTGAAATGGCATTAGAAAACGTTGCTTCAGGAAAAGGAGGCCCTTTTGCCGCTATCATAGTTAAAGATGGGGAAATAATTGCAAAAGGTACTAATAGTGTTACCCAAACAATGGACCCCACTGCGCATGCCGAAATCGTTGCTATTAGAAATGCATGCAAGGCCCTAAATTCTTTCCAATTAGACAATTGTATTTTATATAGTTCATGTGAGCCTTGCCCTATGTGTTTGGGCGCTATTTATTGGGCTCGCCCTAAAGTTGTTTATTTTGCTGCAAACAATCTGGATGCTGCTCAAGCAGGATTTGATGATTCATTTATCTACCAAGAGCTTTCACTTCCTTTAGAAAAAAGAAGCATTCCGACATTTCAGCTGAATCATTTAAAACATAATAAACCATTCGATTTGTGGGTGGCTGAAGAGAATAAGATAAAATACTAAAAGGGCACTGGACTCAAATTTCATGACCCAAAGGGGAAAAAGTAATGTTTTTAGAGTGTGAGGCCAGATAATTGGTCTTTTTGGCTTTGTTACTTTTCAAGCACTAATTCCTCTCAAAGGGTTCTTCTTTTTCAAAATCTGGCAAGTAATTAGAATTACTTTCCAATTCCTGTACCCATCCATTCTCAAAGCCTAATTTTTCTAATTCTTCTAACACTTGATCATATTCAATGGGATTTAATATCCTACTCATATTAGGATATTCCTTAATTGCTTGCATTGGGTAATATTGTGCCATTAGCGAAAGATGAATGCTTGTTCCAAATTCTTTTGCAATAATGCGCAACACATCAATAGAATTTTGAATATGCCCAGGCAAAACAAGATGCCTAATAATAACACCATTTGAAGCAAGACCATATCCATTAAGCTTCAGCTCACCTTTTTGTGCTATCATTTCGGAAATTGACTTAACCACGTTTTCGACATAGTCACCTGCTCCTGAATATTGAAGTGAAAGTTCATTGTCGGCATATTTAAAATCAGGCAAATAGATATCAATATCTGGTTCAAGTGTCTTTAGAGTTTGTAATCCATCGTATCCATTTGAATTATAAACTATCACTGGATCAAACTGTTCGGCTCTAACACTATTTATAATCATTTTCATTTGCAAAGGAACATGACTTGGAGAAACAAAACCTAAATGAGTAATTCCAGTTTTAAGTCTTCTTACAATTTGTTGGGTTACCTTTATCAAATCCAAGTCTTTATGATCAAAATGATTTACATTTCGACTGATCTGATGATTCTGACAATATAAACATTGAAGATTACAATGCCCGAAAAACACATTACAAATCCCCTTATCACCAGAAATGACAGGCTCTTCTCCCTTATGAGTAACAACAGAAGAAACTGATAATTCCATTCCTGTATTACAAAATCCTTTTTCACCAATAAGTCGATTTACTCCACAATCCTGTGGACATATCTGACAATCTTTATAATCAAAAGTAGCTTTCAAGAGTTTAATAATTTCCAGTGGTTAGCATTAAGATGGTGCAAGCATTAATGAATTCAATTCCATTTTCCATAGCAAGAATTTCTAATTCCTCATTTTCTGCTCCTGGATTAAAAATTATTCTTTTAGGCTTTTGCTGAATAATCCTATCGTAATATGATTTTTGATTCGAAGGATTTATGAATAAAGTCAGTGTATCGAGATCTTCAATATGCGGAATTGCCCTTTTAATTTGAACACCTTTCACCTCCCCTTCACTATTACCAACAGCAATTACTTGATGATTTCTGCTCACCAAAGAATGAATGGCTAGATAAGAATATCTATCAGGGTTAGCGCTAGCTCCTAAAACAAGAGTTGTGAATTTCATTAAGTTACATAATTGTAAATTTACCTCCACGAGCTAATTTTATCTTGTGCTTTACTTTATTATAAGTATAGTAGGGTAAATTCGTTTCATCTTTAAACTGTTTTGAAACATAATTGTTCATATAATGGTCAGATAAATACTGAGAAACCTGCTTGGCTGAAGGCAACCATAAACTATCGACATGTGATTGGGTCAGATACATTTTTGATTTCAACATATAGCTTAACTCTCCTGTATTAAAATCCAGTGAATATTGGCCTTTCACTTTGTCTTTATTTGTGTAATCAGTAAAAAGCACCTTCTGAGTCGTATCTCTATTAGGGAGTGTTTCTTTAAGCCAAATGTTTAATGTAACTCCATTAAGTGAAAAATCATTTAGTCTTTCTGATTGAATAAATTCATAATCAACTTCAAACCATTCCGCAAACTCCTCTAGTTCTAATTGAACAATTTCGATAACATATGAATTTGCGTGAGAGCTGGATATGAATTCGAGTATTTGAGAAGGGGTATAAACTCTGTAGCCAAAACTTTTCATTTGTTTCAAAACTTCTGCGTAGAATGAAGACTGAAAGTTGCTGTCATTAACACTTTCTATGAAATAAGTCAATGAATTCCAAAGGCTATCTTTTAAATCGTCATCGAAATATTGGAAATTTTCTATTTCTTTTATTTTCAGATTGGTTTTAATAAGAGTAGATGAAGGCATTAATAGTATTGTGGTACTATCGATTTGCTTTATAAACTGCCTTGCTGCTTTTCGTGGGGTTTTACAAGATGTGTGAAAAATCACAAATCCGCCAATAAAACATATAATAAAGTAAAAAAAAAAGCCTCTTTTTTCAGTCATTAAGTAATGAATGTTTAAAAGCAATCCTATTGCTCACTGCAGCTGCTTGAGATGAGTTGTTGGGCGAATTCTTTTCCAAACTCAACATACATTTGATAATCATTAGGTTTTGGAGTAAACTTCACAAATAGATTTCTACCAAAATGTTTTAATTTGAGTTGAGATAAAGCTGATGTAATAATCTTTTCAGCTTCTCCACTCCAACCATAGGAGCCAAAGCTGGTAAACAATTTAGTACGGTCACGAATTGGGTTTATCATTGCAAATGTCTGATAGAGCTGAATCAGTGTATTTTGATTTATGGTTGGACTTCCTAGCACTACAGCAGTGCTTTTTGCAATAAGGGCATCAATTTGGGAAAGGGGCATATTCTCGATATCGTGAATTTCGACTTTAACCTCATCAATCATAAGCATTCCTTCAGCTAATTTCTCTGCTAATTCTTGAGTTTTGCTGTAAGCTGAAACATATCCGATGAAAATTGTATGTTTAACAGGATTCATTAAATATTCTTTTGCATATTCTTCAAGCAAATCGACATAACGTTTCCACCTTGAAGTAAGAATAGGGCCATGCCCAGTGCAAATAGCTTTTATTTCTAGCTTCCGTATCTTTTCGATTGCTTTAATAATAAACCTGCTGAAAGGACATAATATAACTTCAAAGTAATATTTAAAAGATTCGTCGAAATTACCTACTCTATCATCATACATATTTTGATGACAATAGTGAGCGCCGAATAAATCGCATGTAAACAATACGTTTTCTTCCTGCAGAAAGCTAAACATTGAATCGGGCCAATGTAGATTTGGCGCTCCTATAAACTTAAGGGTCATATTTCCGAGGCTCAATTCATCTCCATCTTTCACAACAAGATATTTGAATTCACAATTGAGAAGATCAGTTAGGTAGCGGATAGCATTCCCACTTCCTACGATAGTTGCGTTTGGTGACATTTCCAACATACGCTTGATACTCCCTGAATGATCAGGTTCGGTGTGATTGACTATTATATATTCAACTTCGACAGGATCAATTTGAAGGCGAAGTTTTCTTTCGAAAATATCGACAAACTTCTCTTTAACTGTTTCTACAATAGCTTTCTTTTCAGCATTAATGAGGTAGGAATTGTAAGTGGTCCCGAATTTGGTTTCCATAACAATGTCAAAGGTTCTGATATCAGGATCGAGGACTCCAATCCATTTTACAGAGGGGCTTATTTCTAAAACCTGGGTGTCTTTCATCTATGAGTTGTTTTTTTCTGCAAAAATATGTTTTATCTTACAATTTCGACCCTTTAAAAAGATATTTTCCATTTGCATCTACCGTTATTGAAGGTAATAGATGATTTTCCTCAAAAGCGTTATAAGCTACTTTGAGATTTTCCCAGAAGCTGATTAGTTTTTTATTGGACGCATAAATCAATTTCTCTTTTTCGAAAAGCTTATCATTCATTCGAAAAGGGTAGATATGGACTGGAATTTCTTTTTGTCCGTTTGCACGTGCATCGACACAAATAACATAGAGTTCTTTTATGAAGTTATCGGTAATAGGGATGCAACCAATAGTCACACAATTGCCATGAATAAAAATGCTTCCTCCTGGATGTTGCTTATCAGAGAGCACCTTATCAGAAGCATTAGGGTAACTTAACCCTAAAGAGAGATAAAAATTGCTCGCTGGATTGAACATATTTATATGATAGAAACCCTCGGGTACTTGCTCATCACCTTCCTTTCGTTTGGGTCCTAACACACCTGAAGAAGAACAAACTTTATATTCAAACACTTTCTGATATGGTCCTTTAATGTTTTTCGATATCAGTACTTCAAGCTGTGCTTCTTTTTTAAAAATACGAATTAGTGCACTCCATTTGCTTGTTGAGTAGCCTTTGTTTTTAAGTTGAGTTAAAACTCCTTTTTCTTTTTCAGCATAAGCGGTTTTAACTCTAGAATAAGTGAGCTGATTAGCTTTAAATTTTTCCTGAGCATTAATTGAAATACTGGGCATGGTCAACATCATCAAAATTAAAAGAGAGACTTTTAGTATATTTTTTATCGTCATTCATTAAACAGTTAGGGATATCAAATAATGGAGGTGAAATATTGGTGTTATTTTTTCTTTTCTTCCTGCATTTTCCTGACGATTTTCAGGGCTATGCTTCGTGGTGCCATTGAACTACTAATTACCATTAGTCGATTCATGAAACCTGGGACTGCTACGGCTTTGCCTTTCATCATAGCCTTATAGCCATATAAAGCCACTTCGTATGCTCCCGGAATATTTTTATTGCTAAATAGTTTTGAATTGTTCAGATTAGCAGCATCAACAAAACCTGTGTCGGTTGGCCCTGGGCATAAAGTGGTGCAAGTTACACCTGTGCCTTTCAATTCGTTGTTAAGTGCTTCGCTTAAAAATAACACATAAGCTTTGGTTGCGTAATAAACTGACATTAGGGGACCGGGTTGAAACGCGGCCATTGATGCTATATTCAGGATGCGCCCCTGCCCTTTTGATATCATATCTTTTGAAAATACTTTGGAGAAATAGGTGAGGGCAGTGATGTTAAGATTGATCATTTGGTGTTCTTTTTTCCAATCGGTTTCGGGGAAGAAGCCATAATTTCCAAAACCCGCATTATTCACAAGATAATCGATGTTAATATTTTCAGCTTTAAGTCCACGATATAATTGTTCGGCTTGTTTTATGTCGGACAAGTCGGCTAACTTGTAGTGGGCTTCGATATTATATTGTAGTTTTAGTTTATCGGCTAATATAATTAGTTTTTCTTCGCTGCAGGCAACAAGAATTAAGTCGATTTGATTTGCTGCAAAAATATGCGCCAATTCTTTTCCAATGCCACTTGATGCGCCTGTGATTAATGCGATTTTATTCATCGTGTTTTTGTAAGTGTAACAAATTGCTGTATTGAGTGTTCAAATATACGAGTCTTTTTTGAATTACAAAGCAGAAAAGGGGGTGGGGAGTGGTAAGTTTTAAGTTTTAAGTGGTAAGTGGTAAGTGGTAAGTTTTAAGTGGTAAGTTTTAAGTTTTAAGTTTTAAGTGGTAAGTTTTAAGTTTTAAGTGGTAAGTTTTAAGTTTTAAGTGGTAAGTTTTAAGTGGTAAGTTTTAAGTGTTAAGTGGTAAGTTTTAAGTGGTAAGTGTTAAGTGTTAAGTTGTGAATGTGGAGAGGATTTTTCTTGCATATTATCAGGTTTTTTGAGGGGAATAGCAAAACACTCTTTCAACTGGCATTTTAAACTTAGTTGAGAAAAATACTATTTTGCGGGATTTATACATTATTTGCATTTTGCAAATTATACTATTTATACTATTTTGTAGGAAGGTAATACTATCTCTTAAAATGGTGGCGTAATTTTGTAAAATGCCCATACTATTGTATAAAATGGTCATACTTTGGTGTAAAATGCCCATACTATTGCATAATATGCCCATACTATAGTATAAAATGCCCATACTATTGTGTAATATGGTCATACTTTGGTGTAAAATGGTCATACTTTGGTGTAAAATGGCCATACTATTGTGTAGGATGAAAATACTTTGGTATAAAACGCCCATACTAGTGTGTAAAATGGTCATACTTTGTTGTAAAATGCCCATACTATTGTGTAGGATGAAAATACTTTGTTGTAAAATGCCCATACTATTGTGTAGGATGAAAATACTTTGGTATAAAATGCCCATACTATTGTGTAAAATGGTCATACTTTGTTGTAAAATGGTGATACTATTGTGTAGGATGTTAATACAATTTTGAGACCCCTTTAGTGGACCTGCAGTTTTATCAATTGTTTATGTGAAAAAGAATTTTGGTTTTGAGGAGGATTGATATTTTCAGGAGGGGATTAAACTTCCTTATCATCTTTCTGAAACGCTCATTTTAAACTGGTTATGTCTTGCGTTTTTTTCTTGTTTACACGTTAATAATTGCACATATTAACGGTCAACCTATTTCAGGCATTGACAAGTTTTAAGTGTTAAGTGTTAAGTTGTGAATGTGGAGAGGATTTTTCTTGCATATTATCAGGTTTTTTGAGGGGAATAGCAAAACACTCTTTCAACTGGCATTTTAAACTTAATAATAATTTTCAAAACATGTCTTGTGCCTCATTTCGCTATGCTCCATTTCGGCACAAGACATTTTTGCTTTAAAACCTGTTTACACAATTTATTTTATACTCCCATGTATACCCTATACATACTCTGAAAATATGAAATTCGCGAAAAAAAACGTATGAATCGCGAACAGATTTTTATGCACCGCGAAAAAAAACGTACGCATCGCGAGAAAAAGAGTACGAATCAGGAGGAGAATTGTATGCTTCTGCAAAATATTCGTAACGTTTCTGAAAACGATTTGCACACGTAATAATAAATAACAGGCAGTATCCCATAAAGGGTTAAGGGTTAAGTTTTAAGTGTTAGGTTTTAAGGGTTAAGTGTTAGGTTTTAAGGGTTAGTTTTTATGTTGTGAATGGAGAAAGGATTTTTTTTTGCAAATTATCAGGTGCTTAGAGGAGAATTGCAAAGGGAACTCATACTTGGAGTTTTCTGCTTAGAAAGGATATTAATTTTAATTT
The DNA here is from genome assembly GCA_903922465.1 of uncultured bacterium. Lineage (GTDB taxonomy): Bacteria > Bacteroidota > Bacteroidia > Bacteroidales > CAIXTV01 > CAIXTV01. The sequence goes on along the minus strand of CAIXTV010000141.1, from coordinate 21,200 downwards.
TACTTAATAGGATTATTTCTAATTGTATTTTCGAAATATTTATTGCTACTTTTAAATCTAAGTGATTTTATTTTGCTTGTTGTGTTTTATATTTTTTTTAGTTTTATGAAGATGCATTTTAGACAGATGGAAACAAATATTTTTCAGAAAAGCATTATATTTCATTGGTTTATAGCTTTACAACCATTAATGATTTCGACAAATGTTTTCTACAAACACTCAAAATAAAACATCGCTTGTGATTTTTATCACATATGATTTTTTTTTTCAAATTTAATTTGGTATTTTTGCGCCCAATATCTCCAGACAACATTTCCAAATCATTAATTTCATGAAAAGAATACTTTTTTTTGTAAGCTTACTCATTTTATCAGGGACTCTTAAATCGCAAACAACCCTAATAAGCGAGGGTTTTGAGACGCTTCCCTATAAGTTCACATCATCTTTAACTGGAGGTGTACCGCATTGGAAAGCCACTTCTAATTATCATTATTCGGGCTTAAAAGCTGATTCATGTGCTGTTATCTCAGGAGCGAATACAATGTTTTTACTATCGGATACTTTTAATACTGATGGGAAACAATTTGTGTTGCTTGAATTTGTACATATAGCCAAAATTGACTATATGGATAGAGCTGAAATTGAAATTTCGATTAATGGGGGGAACTGGACTAAACTTACCAATACTATGTATTTGGGCGGTTCTTCAGTATTTGGGATTTATAATGATCGTTTTGACTCTAGATCCTATAGTGAATGGGATTTCACAAACAATAGTTTATTGCCGGCGAGTAATTGGTGGAAAAAAGAAGTTTTCGACATTTCCTCAGTTGCAAAAGACACCAACAATGTCGCTTTACGCTTTCGATTGACAGATGGAGGCACATTAGGTTCAAGTGGGGCTTATGGCTGGCTGATTGATGATGTTAAGATTTCTGTTGCAGTAGTTGAAAATATTCCTCCATCAATTAGTTTGAATTCTCCGATATTGCAAGATTCAGTGTTTTCTACAGGACCTTTTAATATTAATGCTACCATTACTGATGCCTCAGGCATTGCAAGCGCTAAGGTATTCTACAAACTAGGGCTGGGTAATTGGGATTCAATTGCAATGACTCACGTGGGAAGTCTTTACAATGCACCCATTCCTTCTTATCCTTATGGAACTAATATAACCTACTATGTATGGGCAAAAGATGCGGTAGGCAATACTAATACCACTGTTCAAAAATCCTTCCTCATCAAACAACCCGATGTAGAAGTAAGCGTTATTGATATCTATACAGGGAATACATACTTCCCAACATCATCAAATTATGGATATAAAAGAGATGGACAATTGTTGTTTCAAAGTGAAATTAATAAATTTGGACTAATTAAAGCTTTGCAATGGAGGGTAGCAACTGTTTCATCTGTTGATTTACCGATAAAAATTTATTTAAAAAGCATAAATGCTACTTCATTATTAACTGATAACTGGAATAACATAATTAGTAGTGCTACTCTTGTATTTGACGGAACGGTAAACTTTCCTGATACAGGATGGAGAAAAATTATTTTCCAAAATCAATTTAATTATACTTCTGACAATCTTTTAATTCTTACAGAAACAAACCTTGGGGGAACTGGTTTGGCTCCCTATGCAAATTTCTATTACAATATCTCTGGCTCTAACAATCATTTATATTATTATGATGACAATAACCCACCAAATAGTATAAATTTATATCTAAATGCAAACAGATCAAATATTAAACTTGGATTTACTCCTTCAAATTATAATATCGATGCGGGGATCTCACAAATAACATCGCCCACATCTATGGTTTTAGCTAATCTAGCGATGGACATTAAAGTTATTCTACGTAATTTTGGCACAACTCCTCTTAATTCTGTAAAAATTCGATATGCTATTGATGGAGGAATTGCTTCGTCTCCAATTGCATGGAATGGAAATCTACTTCAGGACATTTACTTACCTCAATTTGCAATTGATAATCCAAGTTTCCAACCAGGACAACATACTTTGAAGGTTTGGACTGAATTACCAAATAATCTGTCTGACATGAATAACCTAAATGACACAGCAACAATTTCTTTTTACGCATGTAGTTCTTTATTTAATGGGAGCTATACAATTGGAGGAGTTGGTGCAGATTACCCTGATTTTTCTTCAGCCGTTAATGCACTCAACAATTGCGGGATAATGGGTCCTACAATATTTAATGTAAATGCAGGTACCTATAACGAAAGAATTATTTTACCTCCCATTTCCGGTTCTTCTCCAACCAACACAATTACTTTCCAATCTGCGAATGGTGATAATACAAGTGTTGTACTTACAGATTCTTCTACTTCGACTGCCGACAATTACATTATTAAATTTGTCGGAGCTGATTATGTTACAATAAAAAAAATAACCATTTATAACAAAGGAATATCCTATGCCAAAAATATTGATATATCAGGTGGATCTTCCAATAATAGGATAATTGATAATATCTTTTTGGCTCCAGTTACAAATAATGCTTCAACAAATATTGCTCACATATATTCAATAAATGGAACCACTTCTATTGATTCAAATAACTGGATAATGAACAACCAGTTTATAAATGGGTCTGTCGGGATTTACTGGGGAGGGGGCAATGCTAGCAATCTTGAATCTGGCACAAGAATCATCAATAATGTTTTCACTGACATGTATTATCAGGGCATGTATTTAATTTATCAGAATGCCCCAGAAGTTACAGGCAATACAATAAATACCACCACTTTGTATAGTGGGTTCTATGGACTATATTCTTATAATTGTCAGAATAAACTCAAAATTCTCCAAAATAAAATATCGATTTCTTCTCCTAACGGAGGTATCGGAATTTATTTGCAATCTTGTTATGCTACCTTGGGACAGGAAGGATTAATAGCTAATAATTTCGTTAGTATTAGTGGAGGTTCGGGAAATTCTGCTACTGGATTAAGCATAGGCTATTCTAGTTATCACAATATATTTTATAACAGTTTTAATATTACTTGTACGAATCCTTCCCTGAGCAGGTCTGTTTTAGTGAATAATGGAATTAGTAGTATAAATATTAGAAATAATAATATAGTAAATAATGGAGGTGGGTATGCGTTTTACGTTTCCCCTGGCACCGGACTTTTAGCTAATTATAATAATCTATTTACAACAGGATCTAAAATTGGATTCTGGGGATCTGACAGAACTGATTTAGCAACATGGAAAGCTGTCACTGGACTTGATACTAATTCAATTTCCGTAAACCCCTCCTATCCCTCCTTTGATAATCTTCATGTTTTTATCAATGCAGTAGATGCCAAAGGAATCCCTGTTTCTGATGTGACGAATGATATTGATGGCAACACTAGAAATCCAGTAACTCCTGATATTGGAGCTGATGAATATACTCCAGTTCCCTGGGATGCTTCACTAGTTCAAATTGTCGCTCCTCAAAGCGGATGTAGTCTTACAGCAACCGAATATCCAATTATTAAGGTAAAGAACCAATCATTTTTAACTATCCCAATCGATTCTTTGCGTCTTTTCTATAAACTTGACAATGGAACTTGGGTAATGAATAAAAACACAAGTGCTATCCCCCCAGATTCTTTTTATACTCATTATTTTACGGTTCCAGCTAATTTTTCAGCAGTTGGAAACCATAATTTCAGCACTTTCCTTTCCATGAATCTTGATGGGTATGCATTAAATGACAGTTTGATGAATACAACAATCTTCAATGGGTATAATTTATATTCTGCTCCTTATACAATGGGTTTTGAAGTATATGACGATAATGCTTCATGGACAAAACTGGATGTAAATGGCGATGGTAAAACATGGACATTTCCTTATAATTATTTGTATTATGCCCATTCCGGTACTAATAGTGCACAGTATTATGGCAGTAATTCTAATACAGCTAATGATTGGTTGTTTTCAAGATGCTTCACCCTCACTGCAGGTGAGAATTATAAAGTTGAATTTTGGTATCGTGGAACAAGCACCAATTATCCACAGAGCCTTGATTTAAAAATGGGAAATTCGAATACTCCTTCAGCTATGTCAACAACCTTAACAACACTTGCCAATTTCAATAATACTTTTTATATGAAATCCAGTGTTACATTTTCGCCGGCAGCAAGCGGAACCTATTATTTTGGCTGGTTTATTCACAGTGCTCCCTCCTATTATTCTACTAATATTGATGATATCAATATTAGTATTGTTCCAAACCTTGACGCAGGTGTTTCTGCAATTACAACTCCCTCGACTGGCTGTGGTTTGACACAAGATTCTGTAAGAATAAAAATCAAAAACTATGGTTCTCTTGCAATAAATGGAAACCTTGTTGCTCATTATAAAGTTTTAGGAACATTAATAAATGTTAGTCAACCAGTAACAAGTACCATCGCTGCTGGCGATTCAATCATTTTTACTTTTAATTCTCCCCTTAATCTTGGTGTTACTACCAATGATTCAGTATTCAATATAATGAGTTGGACTAGCCTTACCGGTGACCCAGTTTTCGGGAATGATTCATGTATGAAAATGGTATTATCCTCACATGTTCCGACATCACCAGTGACAACTGGATCCAGCATACTTTCAGGTCAAATTGCCACACTTTACGCCAACTCAACAGAATCAGTACGATGGTTCCAAAACATAACTGATACTAGTTCTTTTAATATCGGTCCTTCTTATACTACACCAATAATGTTTAATACGACAACTTATTATGTTGCTGCTATTACAGCGGGAGGTGGATTTGGTAATTTTGCCTTAACCGCAAATATTACTCAATCAGGAGGAGGGACTGGCAGTTATGGTCCTCAAAACTACAATGATGGGATTTTACCAGCATACGGAAATCTTCCTTGGGGATGGGTAACTACAAATGGATGGATAGAGTTTGATTGGAACAACCCTGTGATGTTCAACAAAGTTATTTTTTATAAAGATAACCGTCCAACAACTGGTTGCACATTTCAATATTGGAATGGTGTGGCTTGGAATAATTTTTATAGTTATATTGGTACAGCTATTACAGACAGTGTAACATTTCCTACCGTGACTTCAACACGTTTAAGATTTTATAACATAGCAGGATCAAGTCCTAATTTCAGAGAAATACAAGTGTTCAGTAATGCAGGAGGTGGTTGCCAAAGTCCAAGGGTTCCTGTTACCGTAAATGTCACACTTTCTAATAAGGATGCCAAAATGGTAAGTATTGTTTCTCCTTCAGAAAGTTGCGGATTAGGAACTGAGCAAGTCAAAGTTAAAATTAAAAACTACGGAGCAACAAACATTAGCGGGGGTTTAACAGCAACATATAAAGTTAATAATGCAAATCCTGTTACTGAGAATGTCACCAATACTATTGCTAGCCTTGATACCATAACTTATACATTCTCCACCCCTATTAACATGTACATCCCTAACCTTGGAGGAGACTCAATATTTAATTTTAAAGCATGGGTGACTCTGCAAAATGACACTATTCATGTTAACGACACAGTAAGTAATTATTCTATTACTTCTAAATTTAAGCCTTTAGTTCCAGTTGGCGTTAATGACACCACAGTATATGGTCATCCAGCTAACCTTACTGCTTCATCTGCAGGAGGTACCATTTATTGGTATGCTTCCCAAACTTCACCTACATTATTAGGACAAGGAAATACTTTTACCATCCCATATTTAACTAACACAACAACCTATTGGGCAAGTGCTGCTGCAGGCTCAGAGTCTTATGTTGGGCCAGCTGATAATACCATTGGTACTACTTCTACTAATACTTCAACATATTGGCTTACTAATTTCAATGTATTAAATCCACTAGGAATAACTATTAAAAGTGTTGATATCTTTCCTGCTGGTATGCCTGGGACAGCTTATACAATTGCTCTATTTAACAGCTCAGGATCAATTCAGGCTTCTTATGCAGGTATTACTACCGTTTCACCTGGACTTAAAGAAACTGTTCCCATTAATTTTAATGTTCCCATAGGAAATTCCTATAAATTAGGATTTACATATCTCCTCAATCCAGGAATGTACCGTAATACTTCTGGGGCTTCCTTTCCTTATACCATTCCAGGAATGTTAACCATCACAGGTACAAATTATTCTACTAATAACCAATATTATTTCTATTTTTACAATTGGAAAGTTGGCAACTTTAATGGTTGCGAATCTGACAGGACTCCAGTTAAAGCTTGTTTGCGCATAATTCCTATTGAAGCAGCATTAATGTCATTTGTTTCCCCAATAGGTGGTTGTACTAATAACAGCGAACAAGTAAAAGTTAAAGTTCGTAATAATGGGACAAGTGCAATAACATCGGGATGTAATATTACTTACAGAATAAATAATGGTATTCCTATAACACAACCATTAACCGGTACTCTTGCCTCGAACGATTCCATTACATTTACATTTACAACCCCATTTAATCCTGGAGTTAACAATACTAATATCGATAGTATTATTCATATTACTGCTTATATTACTTTAGCAGGTGACACCATTCATTTAAATGATACCATCCAGAATAACTTTACCTTTTACTATATCCCTCCCTCTCCAACTATTAGTGGAACAACTATTCCTTATGCAACTTCAGCAACTTTACATGCAATTTCAAACGATACTATTTATTGGTATAACACCCCAACAGGCGGCACTAACACAGGCATGGGAAGCTATTTCACTAGCCCTATATTATATAATACTACAACTTATTACGGCGAAGCAGTTAGTTATAATCTGAGTTCTTCTGCAACAGTTGGAACAGGAACTACGCCATCGATTTATCCATTCACTACTTCAAGACAAGATGGTAGAACACAAATGATTTTCACTGCAAGTGAAATTCTATCAGCTGGAGGTTCTGTTGGGCTAATGAATGCTTTCTCATTTTATTTTTCAACTAATTCTCCTGCATTCATCAATAACCTGAATATAGGAATTAAAAACACTTCTTCCGTTAGTCTTTACAGTTTTGATCTCACAGGTTTCACCAGTGTTTATTCAGGGAGCTATACGGTTCCTGATATTGGATGGCAAACTATTAATTTCCAACATCCTTTTTATTGGGATGGGGTAAGTAACATACTGGTAAATCTTTGCTTTGATAATAGTAGTTCTTCCGTAAATTCTGCTATTTATTCTTCGCAAGTAGCGGGGAAAACCTGGCAACAGGCTGCTGATTCAACTGCAGGTTGTTCGTTAAATTTGGGAGCAACACAAAACTACCGTCCCAATATTAAATTCAATTTTGGATTGCCCGGATGTAGTAGTCCTCGTATTCCGGTTGTTGTAAATGTTGCCACTCCACCTTCCTGTGATGTAGGTGTTACACAAATTGTAGATCCTTCATCTTCAGCAACACTTAGCAGTAACGAGCAAGTTACCGTTACATTGAAAAACTATGGCACTACTGCTCAAACCGGCATTCCCTTAAAGTATAGGGTTGATAATAATCCTGCTATTTCTGAGACATACACAGGAACTATTGCAGCAGGGGCTTCTGCCAATTACACTTTTATCACCACTGCCGACTTATCTGCATATCAAACTTTTCACTTGTTAGCATTTACCGCTCTTGGATGTGATAATATTTTGAGTAATGATACCGCATCTAAGATTGCCGACCACCCGAATTATTGCGTTTCTGCAGCGACATCTACGTTATACGCAGACATTGGCAATGTAACAATTAGCAACATTAACAACGGAACTTTTTCTGCAATGCTTGGTAATGCTAATGCAAATAAAACCTATTCTGATTTTACGACATCACTTCCACCCGTATTTCTTGCTAAGGGCTCTATTGTTCCGTTTTCTACCAGTATTATTTTCAATGCATCCAACGCATCCAATGTTTGGGTGAAAGCATTTGTTGATTTTAACATGGATGGTGTTTTTGACACTACCGGAACTGAAAGAATATATAATGGCCAATTTACTTTAAATAATCCCCTCAATGCTAATGTTAGTATTCCTGCTGGTGCACTTGTAGGTTATACCCGCATGAGAGTTGTTGCTAGGCAAGATGGCAATCAAACAAACACTCAACCATGCGGAACTTATGCTTATGGTGAAACTGAAGATTATGCGGTAATGATTTATAATCCTATCCCAAAAGATGCAGGCATCATTGGCTTTGCTCAACCTTTCGATTCAATATATAATGAAGGAGATATGTTGCCAGTAATTGCTAAGTTACATAATTTCGGGACAACAAACCTAACGAGTGTTCAAGTTACAGCTTCATTTAATTCTACTTCACTTGGAAGTGTTATATGGAATGGAAATCTTGCTCCTGGAGCGGATGCGGAAGTAAATTTCCCAAGCATTACTTGCCTCCCCGGTTATAATAATAATTTATGCGCTTATACTACATTATCAGGAGACAACAACACTTTTAATGATAATAACTGTAAATCGTTTAAAGGAAGACCTGCTCGGGATGTTGGAGCTACTGCTCTTGTAAATCCGACATTTACATCTTGTTTTGGTCCAATTGAAATTGTTAAAGTAAGAATAAAGAATTACGGTATCAAAACCTTGCTTTTCAATCAAAATCCAGTTTCTGTTTATGCTAACATGCAAGGTGCAAACCCTGCCTTATTGGGACCTCTTGTTATTAGTACTGATTCCCTTGCAGTAGGAGCTGAGATGACTGTTACAGTCACTAATACAGCAAATATGTCTACAGCTGGAAGCTATATATTCAATTGCTACACTGTTATGGCTAACGATGGAGATGCTTCAAATGACCATTTTATTTCAAGTGTACTCACAGCAGTTGGTACCACTATTTTACCTGACACCATAAATTTCACAGGTTATACAGGTGACAATCTAAGCACCGTATTCCCACATTGGAGCGAAGGAGCCGGTATAAATACCCCTTCCGGTGCGGCTTCTGCGTGGACAAATCAGAGCGGTATTGGCTCTACCACAAATGTAACAGCACGGGTTAATTTGTTTGGAACAGGGAGAAATGAGTGGTTAGTTGGTCCTAAATTCTTTGCTACGAATAGAACTATGCTCGATTTTGATGCTGCTGTTACTGAAACAGGAGATATAAATCTTGCGGATACAATGGGCACTGATGATTCGGTAAAAGTATTGATATCGACGGATTGTGGTACTAGCTGGAATAATATTTTTGCATTGACACGAAGTACTGGTTTAACCAAAAACCTTCAACATTTTAGTGTATCACTTAGTGCTTATAGTGGACAATTGTTGAAACTTGCTATTAAGGCCCAGGATGGTCCAGTCGGAGATGTAAATAATTATGACTTTCATTTAGACAATATAAAACTCTGGAATCAGATTTTTGATGCTGCTGTTACCCAAATTGTTTTCAACCCCTCCACTGATACAGTTTGGATGGGCGTTCAGGCGGTAGCAAAAATAAAAATCCATAATTATGGCAACAGTAATATATCAAACTTCCCAGTGACTTATTGGTTAATAAACAGTGGTGTTCCAACTACTCCTGTAGTTGAAAATTTCACTGGTTCTATTGCCCCTGGACTTGAGGCCAACTATAACTTTACATCAACTTTTGCTCCGACACAACAGGTGTTCAACCTCTGCGCACGCACTATTCTTCCACTTGATGTAGATACTGCTAATGATAAAACCTGCAAAAGCATTATTGCCTATCTAGTTGGAATTGATGAAGTAAACCCTTACGGGTTTAATCTTGGTCAAAATATTCCCAATCCTGCTTTTGATAACACTTTTATCAATTACTTCCTTCCAACAGCGTCCAAAGTAAAGTTTAGCATTAACAATATTTTTGGTCAGCAAATATACACTGAAGAAATTAATGCTCAAAGCGGAGCGAACCAGATTACAGTAAATATTCAAAATTTCGCATCAGGTATTTATTATTACTCATTAAATTATAAAGGCAAACGTTTGACTAAAAAAATGGTGATAAACAAATAGAATTAGTAGCAATTACAATTGAATCTAACAAGAAAGGTCAATACCAATCAAATATTATATGCATGAAAAACAAACCCTTTCTTAATAGAAATAAATTTACAATTATCAATTATTTTTTTATCAAAATAAATAATCTTGCTCGCCCCTAAATAAATTCAACTCTTAAATTAATCAATCAAATTTAATATTAATCAATAATCAAATCAACATGAAAAAAATCCTTATGTTTTTAGTTGCTTTACTTCTAAGTTATGCAACTTACGCAGGTCCACCAATGACTGGGAATTATTCCATTCCGGCCGATTTCACATTCAGGCAAGCAATAGACACGCTGAATGCGAGTGGTGTTGGAACAGGTGGCGTTACTTTCAACGTACAGATTGGTTACACCGAAACCCTTGTAGGCGGTCCCCTAAGGCTCACTGCAACTGGAACAGTATCCAATCGAATTATCTTCCGTAAATCGGGTGACGGTGTCAATCCAAAAATCACTGCTTATACTGGTACAAAAACCCCAGGCTCACCTAACCAAGATGGAATTTGGGCATTTATAGGTTCCGATTACGTTACTATCGACGGAATCGACCTTTATGATCCAAACACTACTAACCCAGCAACTATGGAATATGGTTTTGCATTATTTAAAGCATCTGCTTCCAATGGTTGCCAAAATGATTCTATTAAAAATTGTTTTATAACGCTTAGCAGAGTAAACAATGCATCTGGTAACACAGGGACAGTAGGTCCTTCATTTGAAGGATCAAAAGGAATCATGGTAATTAATGCAACTGATATTGCCGACACAATTGCACTAACTATTAATTCGACCTCAGGAACAAACTCTTACAATATATTCATTACAAATACAATTCAAAATTGCAATTACGGGATAGCCCTGTCAGGTTATGGTGATGCTGCTCCTTTTAGCTTTGCTGACCAATACAATAATATAGGCGGAAGTTCACTTGCAACTGGTAATAATATTTGGGACTTTGGAGGCGCAGCAAGTGCAACTAATCCAGCAGCTGGTGTCAGAGCACAAAATCAATATTATCTTAACGCTTCTTATAACAATGTCAATAATAATACTGGCGTTGGGGTAAATCATGTAAATATTCTTAGAGGTATTTATATCCAACCCGGTATTAGCTCGAGTACAGATATTAACCAAAATACAATCACTTTAAATGGAGGGGGTACTACAACACAAGTTAGTTGTATCGAAAATGGGGCTACTGGGACTACCTATGTATCGGCATCTAATAATATTAACATTAACAACAACACTTTCCAATATTGTACCAATAATTCTGCTACATCAAGTGCCTGGTATGGTATTTGGAATAATTCCGTTTCGAGTTCTTATTTGAATATCAACAACAATACTTTTGCAAATAATACTACCAAAGCAACAACTGGCACTGTCTACCCTATTTATAACACAGGAGCTACTACTACCTCCCTTAATATCAATAATAATAGCATTAGTCATTCATTTAACAATGCAACAACTGGTAACTCTGCTCAAAATTATTTTATCTATAATACAGGTGGAACAAATACTGCCGATTTAAGTATAAATAATAATAATTTCAATAATATTACCCATACATCGACAGCAAGTTCAGCCAATTATTTTATCGGTAATACAGCCTCATTTAATTCTATAACATTAAATAATAATACATGGAATAATTTAACTTTGAATCATTCTGCCGCATTAAATTTTATTTATAATACCGGAGCCGCGCAAACTACATTAAAAGTTATGTCAAACAGTATTATTGGCACTTTGACAAGAACTGCTTCTGCAGGAGCATTATCATTTATTAGTTGCAGTGGAGGGAGTTCAGGCGTTTTGGAAGTTGATAGTATCTGCTATAACAACTTTTCTAATATCACGGCCACCACTGCTGGTTCAGGTGTTGCGACATTTATGTCTTTGCAAGCAGGAACTGGCCCATACTATCCCAAAAAGATTATTACTAATAATGTTTTCTCCAATATTAATTCCAATTCCAGCGGTAGTACTATTCAATTTATGCAACTTGCAAATTGTGGAGACGCCAACTCGGGTTCAGGCTCAGTAATTGCTAATAATATCTGGAGGAATATAACTATGGCTGGGAGTATTTATGCTTTAGGAACACCAAGCAGTGTTTCAAGTACCTACCCTCTTGAAATTTATAACAATACTGTTAGTAAAATTACTACAACAGGGGCAAGCAATTATGTGTATGGTGCCAACATTCAATGTGCTAATGCAGGTGTAAATTTTCATAACAACAGAATCGATTCATTAATCGCAACAGGCTCAACAGGTAATGTTCATGGAATTTATGGTAATGGTGGAACAATTATAAATATTTATAATAATTACATTGGTAATTTACATGCCCCTTTAACAGCTACAATTGCACCAAATTATCTTGGTGTATCCGGGATGACTTTTGCTACCACTTCTGCTACTACCTTTTATAATGTTTATTATAATACAGTAAATTTGAATACAACCAGTTCAGGAACCAATTTTACATCTGCGGGTATTTATGTAAATACTTCTGTTAATTCAATTCCATCAACGCTAAACCTGAGAAATAACATAATCGTAAATAATTCCACATATAAAGGATCTGGTTATACTTGTGGATATTTAAGATATCCTATGTCAATGGCCTATTATGCTTCAACTTCTAATAATAACTTATTTTGGGCTGGCACTCCCGGACCAAAAAATGTGATATTTAAAGATTCTGCATCTACTTATATCAACTTGTCAGATTTCAAAACCAAAGTGTATCCGAGAGATGTGTTATCGGTTACTGAAAATCCAACTTTCCTTGCTACTACGTTATCCAATCCAAATTATTTGCATATCAGCACAGCCGTATCTACTCAAATTGAAAGCGGCGCTATCAATATTGCAGGTTATACTAACGACTATGACGGTGATATTCGTCAGGGTAATTTTGGTTATATCGGAACAGGAACAGCTCCCGATATTGGAGCCGATGAAGGCACATTCCCCAATAACGACTTAACCGGCCCTGCCTTATTTTATACTAATATTCTTAATACAGTTGACAGTACTACTTATGTGCTGAATAATTTTGCCAATATAAGTGATGCTACAGGTGTTAACACTACTAGCCCATATAAGCCACGTTTATATTTTAAAAAATCAACTGATGCAAATACTTATGCAGGTAATACCAGCGCCAACAACGGATGGAAATATGTTGAGACCACCAGTGCTACAAGTCCATTTAGCTTTACCATAGATTATTCTAAATTGCAATCAATCGTTAATGTTGGTAACACCATTCAATACTTTGTAGTAGCTCAAGATTTAGTTGGAGTACCTAATATTTCAATCAATTCAGGAGTTTTCGCTGCTGCACCAACAAATATTGCATTAACATCTACTGCTTTTCCACTTACAGGAACAATAAACTCATATTCTATACTTCCTGCATTAAATGGTAATTTTCATGTTGGAGTTGCACAAGCTGCACCATTCAATACATTGACAGCCGCTGTTAACTACTTTAACAATTCTATTCTCACTGCTCCAGTGACATACTTCCTTGATGATGCTACTTATTCAGCTTCTGAAACATTCCCAATTACTTTAAATCCTAATCTTGGGAGTAATGCTACCAACATCTTTACTATTAAACCTAATGTTGGACAAACTGTAAGTATTACAGGGAACTCTACCAGCAGTATATTGAAATGGGTTGGTGCTGACTATATTACTTTAGATGGTTCAAATGCCCCGGGTGGCACTTCTCGTAATCTAACTGTTCAAAATACAGCCACCACTGGGACCACAACTTCTATTTACATGATCAGTGATGCTTTAGGAGCACAATACAATACCATTAAGAACTGTATTATCAAAGCTAATATAAACACTCTATCTACCATTTCAGCAATGTATATTGGGGGTACTACTATAAATTCAACTTCAGTAGGAGCTACCGACTTTGATTATAATACCCTACAAAATAACCAAATTGAAAAAGGATATTATGGTCTTCTATTTAATGCCTCTTCCCCTTCTTCTGATAATTTCAATATGATTGGAAATATTTTTGGCTCAGATATTGCTGCCGATTATATTACAAATTACAGTGTTTACTTGAGTGGGACTATTAATAATGCTTTATTTTCAAGCAATACCATTAAGAATATGAAATATGATGGTAGTAAATATGCAATGTATTTAACCGGAAGTGTCACCAACTCCAGAATTACAAAAAATAAAATTTATGGCTTTGGACCCGCTACCTCCGCAGCTACATCATATTTCACTTTTGGCATTTATGATGCAAGTACTACAAATACCAATCTTACGATTGATAATAACATGCTTTATGATTTTATTACTTACGGAAATACATCTTCTGTTTATATAAGAGGAATCTATGTTTCTGGCGGACCTAACAAATATTTAAAGTTATACAATAATTCTGTTCATTTTACCGGATCCTTTGCAAATCCAAATACAGGTGTTCTTTCTGCTTGTTTCTATTTAAGTTCATCCGGGTCTAATATGGATATCAGAAATAATATTTTCTCAAATGCTACAACTGGTGTTTCGCCCAAAACATATGCAACATATATGGCATCAGGAAGTACGAACTTGACTATGGACAAAAACTGTTACTACACAAGTGGAACGACTATTGGTTATTATGGGGTAGATCAGGTAAACTTCTCTACCTGGAAAGCTACTACTCAAAAAGACTCTAATTCAATAGCTTCAGTCGTCAACTTCCTTTCTCCTACCGATCTTCATGTTAGCAGTGCTACACCTTCTGCTGTGGAATCAACAGGAGCTGACATTGTAGGTTTTAGCACTGATTTTGATGGCGACCTTCGTCCCGGCCCTGTTGGATCAATACATGGAGGAGCAACACATTACGATATGGGAGCTGACGAATTTGACGGTATCCCTGGCCTTCCGATGGCATACGACTCAAGCACTACAGTTCAATACCCAGCCTACATATATGCAAGTGGAGTAAATCAAAAAATCATTGGCGTTAGAATATATACCAGTGGCGACATGAGCCCCATTAATTTAACTTCATTGACTTTCAACACTAATGGGACAACAACCCCTTCTTATCTTACAAAAGCTAAAGTATGGTATACAGGTAGCTTGCCAACTTTTGCAACCACTATACGATATGGAGATTCAATTGTTAGCCCTTCAGGAACATTTATTATTAATGGCAATCAAACTTTAAATACTGGAGTAAACTATTTCTGGTTAACTTATGATATAACAACCCTTGCTAGCGGTAATGCGGATGCTGAGTGTACACAAATTATGCTTGATGGAATTGCTCAAATCCCTAATATTACTGCTCCTACGGGCGAAAGCAACATTCTTGGCAGTATGACCGGTGCTTATACCGTTGGAAGCGGTGGAGATTTCCCTGATCTCTATACAGCTTTTACCGCAGCAAATACAGTTGGTTTATCAGGTAATGTTAGCTTGAAAATTATCAGTGATATTACTGAACCTTCTATGGCTATTCTCAATCAATGGACAGAAACCGGTTCTGGTAATTATACTATGACCATTTATCCTTCTGGTGGTGCTGCTCGTACTATTTCCGGGAATATCCCATTATCTGTCATCAAATTACATGGAGCAGACAGGGTCACTATTGACGGATTAAATTTAAGTGGAAACAGCTTAAAAATTCAAAATACCAGTACTACAGCACAAACTTCTGCGGTTTGGATTGCCAGTTTAGGTGTTGGATCTGGATCAACAGATAATATCATTAAAAACTGCACCCTTATGGGAGGTACTGGTTTCACTGCTAATATTTATGGAATCATTGTTTCAGGTACAAGTACAACAAGTCTTACAACATCTACCGGTGGAAACAATAATATTACTGTACAAAATAATATTATTAAAAAAGTTAATACAGGTATTTATATTGCTGGATATACAACCCCCAATACCAACATTAATATTCTTAGTAACACTATAGGTTCAGATGTTTCATCTGAATATGTTGGTAGCACAGGCATCAATTTACAGTATATAGCTAACGGAACGGTATCTCAAAATCATATTTACAATTTGGCAAGTACAAATAGTTCACAAAGTGTTTATGGAATTTCCTTGACTTATTCCGATACATCAATAATAGTTAGCAAAAACAGAATTCATACTCTATCATTTATCGGAACTAATACAACAACCGCTACGATCGGGATATATGTTTACCAAAATCCTCATAATATCAGTTTGATTAATAACATGATTTATGACTTTACGAATATTGGAAGTACGAGTACTTCTACCCCTTATTACGTTTCCGGGATACAAGTGTATGGTGGATATAACCATTCAATTCTTCATAATACAATTAATTTATCAGGCTCTCTTTATAATACCGCAGTTGCGGCTCAATCATGTGCGGTTAGCCTTAGTGCAACGGTATATAATATGGATTTCAGGAATAATATTTTATCTAATACTATGTTGGGTACTGCTCCTAAATTATATACACTATGGGTTGCATCAAGTTCTACTTTTGCCCGCCTGAATAATAATGATTATTTCAACTTTGGTTCTTCTGTATTTGGTTATTACAATGGTCTTGACCGGGCTAATTTTACCGATTGGGAAGCAGCTAGCTTACTTGATTCCAATTCATTGAATGTTGCTCCTATCTTTATGAGCACTTCAGATGTACATATAGACAGCCAGTTTGAGTTATATCATACAGGATCGTCAACAAGCGTTGTTGATGATATTGATGGTGATGCACGTTTTGCAACACCTTGTATTGGTGCTGATGAGTATTTGGTACCCGACAACGATTTAAGAGTAAGTGCTATTTATACTTTAGGTAAACTTCCTTTATCGGGTGGTGCTCCTCATAAAGTAGTAGCATTGATTCGCAACTCCGGACTTCTTACTCAAGTCAGTAAAAATATTGGGCTAAGTATAACAGGTGCAAATACTTTTAGTGACTCTAAATTTATATCAACTATTGCCCCCGGTGAAGTAGATACGATTGTTTTTGACAATTTCACGCCTTCGGTTTCTGGTAATAATAATGTAAATGTTAATGTTCCAAGTGATGATGTTTTGGCAAATAATCAGAAAAACTTCTTAATGCAAACCAATGCAAATGAGTTTGCTTATGCTGATACTTCTTCCATCACAGGTAGTTTTGGTTTTGGTGTAAATAGCGGTTATGCAATGGCTAAGTACTATATCAACGGAACTAAATTGGTTTATTCTTCAAAAGCTTATATCATAGGTTCTGCAACAGTTGGACAAACATTATACGGAGTTGTAATGAGTGCAGCCGGTGCTATATTGGATACTTCTTACCATAAAGTTATTCAGGCTTCGGACCTCAACACATGGGTTAGCTTTAACTTTGTTCATCCTTTTGCTTCAAGCACTACTAACAATTATGTTTACGTTGGAGTTGCTCAAATGGCAGGCCTTACCGTATCCTATAATCCAATTGGATGTCAGACTGAAGCCCCAACAAGAGTTGGCGCTTATTATTACAGCAATGGAACCACTATTAACTTAGTATCTACAACCCAATTCGGAAGATTTGCAATCAATGCAATAATAGGCAATCATAGTGCATTCGATGCGTCTACATTGGCTATTGTAAATCCAAGCACGGGTTGCACATTAAACAATCAGGAAGTAAGTCTTAATATCAGAAATGAAGGTCTTAATTCACTTTCATCAGGGGCTGTGACTGCTAAATATGTTATTAATGATAATTATGCCGGTGTTGTTTCACAATCAGTCAACATGGCTTTCACACCAAATCAGACTAATAATTTCAACTTCTCTACTTTAGCCAGTCTCCCTGCTCCTACTGCTGATATTACTTATATTATCAAAGCATGGACAGAATTAAGCGGTGATACGATTTCAATTAATGATACTGTTATTAAAACCGTGATTTCTAAATTTACTCCTCCACCTCCTACAGTGGTTAGTCCAGTAAGTGTAAACTATACTGCTACTGCTTCTCTGAGCGGTTCATCGGCAAATTACGTTCAATGGTTCCAAAATGTAACTGATACCATTCCTGTAGGAAGCGGAACAAGTTACACAACACCTGTTTTATATAACAATGTTACCTATTATGCTGCTTCTTCTCCAGGCCTTAGCGGAACAACAAACAGTGCTTTAATGGCAACTGCATCCCA
Organism: uncultured bacterium; assembly: GCA_903922465.1. Classification (GTDB taxonomy): domain Bacteria; phylum Bacteroidota; class Bacteroidia; order Bacteroidales; family CAIXTV01; genus CAIXTV01. The sequence goes on along the minus strand of CAIXTV010000141.1, from coordinate 2,977 downwards.
ATCATCGGGTGGAACAGGAACAAGTGGTCCATCTAATTATAATGATAATATTATCCCTGCTGCAACTGGTTCACCACAAGGCTGGGTTTCTACAAATGGTTGGATCATGTACTCATGGAACAATCCGATTTCTTTTAATAAAGTTGTTTTCTATAAGAGCAGTAGTAGTACCATGACCAATTGTACTTTCCAATATTGGGATGGAACAGCATTTGTTGATTTCTATAATTATTATAATCTAAGCGTTCAGGATAGTGTTACTTTCCTATTGGTTACAACAACTAAACTTAGATTTTTAAATATTACTGGAAGCACAGCAAGCCCTAACTTCAGAGAAATCCAAGTTATATCACCTACTTCTGGTGGATGTTTAAGTACAAAAGTTCCTGTTCAGGTAAATGTTCAGAACATTCCCCCTATCGATGCAGGTGCATTCCAGGTAGTAGGTCCTGATACTGTTTTCTCAAGTGCTTCTGCCAATGTAGTTGTTCGTATTAAAAACTTCGGAACAAACCATCTAACTTCAGCAACTATTGGTTGGTCTATTAATGGGGTTACGCAAACACCTTATGCATGGATTGGGAATCTTGCTCAAGGTCAAATCACCTCACCAATTACAATTAATAACCATAACTTTGGTATGCCAAGCAGACCCACTATTAAAGCATGGACTTATAATCCAAATGGTGCAACTGATGTATGGGCAATAAATGATACGGTTAGCCGTGTTGTGTATGTCCGTTTCGGAGGAACCTATACTATTGGTACAAGTGGAGCCGACTTTACATCATTTACCCAGGTTACCGGCAAATTAGACTCTGCAGGTGTTGGTGCTCCGGTCATCTTTAACGTAAAACCGGGGACTTATAGCGGACAGGTTATTCTTAAATCTTATGGTGGAACAGACGCAGTTAATACTATTACTTTCCAATCGGAAAGTGGTGACAGTACCAGTGTTATACTCAGAGATGCTACAAATAGTTCTACAAACAATTATACTCTTCAATTGAATGGTGCGCAATGGATCAGAATCAGAAAAATGACTATTGAAAACTATTCTACTGTTTATGCTGTTGCAATTGATTTTTATAATAGTGCAAATAACAACATCATTGCAAATAATGTGATTTTGAGTTCAACTGCAACTGCAAGTACTGCTGCCGGTATTTACTCAAGACAAGCTGTGACAACTAATGAAAATTATAATATTATCGAGAATAACCTTATCAGAAATGGCGCTTATGGTATTTACTGGTTTGGATATTATTCAGGTGGAAAAGAAGTAGGAAATATTATCAGAAATAATATTATACGTGAGTCCTGGCAATTTGGAATTCAGGCTTACTACCAAGACGGTGACCTTATTACAAACAATGACGTTGCTAACAGAACCGGAGCAGGTCTTTACTACGGTATTGAATCAGGTTATAATGATAATGAAATATTATCAAAGAACAAAGTTAATTTATATGCCGGTTCAGGTGGTGGCACTATTTATGGAATTAGAATGTACAATAATAATAGTACGACAGGTAATGGATTAGTTGCAAATAACTTTGTAAGTATATCGGGTTTGGCAAGTACCTATGGAATTTCTAATAATTATGGGAAAAACCTGAAATACTATCATAATTCGGTAAATCTCAAGAGTGGTGATCCAGCAACGAGCTTTGCTTTCTACTGTCAGGCTCCTGCAAGTTCAGGTGTAAATATTTATAATAATATCTTTATGAATACCGGCGGTGGTTATGCATTTGGTGTATTAGCACCCGTTACGGCCGTCGATTCTGCAAATAACAACGATTTATTAGCAACAGGATCATATTTTGCAAACTGGGGTGGAGATCCTAATGGAAATTATAATCCGGGCAATGTAGCCAATCTTGCAGCATTGCGCACAGCAAGCGGAAGGAATCTAAGTTCAGTTTCAATTGATCCTTTATTTACCGATACTGCTACTAATAATTTACATAGCAACAATCCATTCTTAAATCATAAAGGCAAGAATGTTGTTGCTCTTGTACCTGATGATATCGATGGTGAATTAAGAAGTACTTTCCCAACCCTTGGTGCGGATGAATTCTTATTGTTCAGAACAATTAATCTACACCTATTTTTAGAAGGTTTGTTCAACTCAACTTCCAACACTTTAAACGAAGCTTTTGATGGCAATACAGGAGAGCCATACTATGGTTTTGGGCAGGGAATTGTTGACAGGATTGATATTAATCTATTTGAAGAAAATCCACCATACGCTCCTATTGGAGTTAGCGTAACAGGTATCGATTTATCACCTACCGGCTTTGCAACCTTTAATGTTTCACCAACCCATGGAGGTAATTATTATATTAAAGTTAGCAATCGCAATCACCTTTCAACTTGGACTTCAATTGCAGTTCCATTTAACACAGAAACAATTGATTGGGATTTCACAACAGCTTCACTTCAAGCATATGGTTCAGACCCACAGGTACAGGTATCGCATAGTCCAGATTTATTTGCTTTTTATTTAGGTGATCTTGATCAAAACGGATGGATTGATGCCTCTGACTTTAACATCTTTGAGCCAGAATTAACCGCAGGTTCTACGGGTTTCTACACTTCTGATTTCGACGGTGGTGGCTGGGTTGATGCAGTTGATTTCAATTTATTTGAACCTAGAATTACTGCCGGAAATGCTGCTGAGTATCCAGGAAAGAAATAAATTAACAGGATTGATGATTGTATAATTAAGTTATATGTAATCATTAGAATCTAATTATTTTATTTCTAAACATCTCAAAACCCGTCAGGTATTTAATAGCTGACGGGTTTTTGCTACATGGGAGGGATAGTCATGAGCAATCAAACCTTATGTACTGAGAAAAAATGGGTCACAAGTATCTTTTGGGGACTAAGCAAAAATTCTGAGTAATCTGAAAATCATTTAATTATTTTCACCTTCTATAAAGAGGACTTATTTATAGGACGCTAGACC
>CAIXTV010000140.1 GCA_903922465.1 uncultured bacterium | reverse complement strand
GTTGTCCTCTGAATCCCTACGTAATTAAGTATGACTCTCCGGTTCATAAGGATAAAGAAACTCCTTTTACACTATGAATTTCCGGTTCATAAGGATAAAGAAACTCCTTTCACACTATGAATTTCCGGTTCATAAGGATAAAGAAACTCCTTTTACACTATGAATTTCCGGTTCATGACGATAAAGAAACTCCTTATGCGCTATGATTCACACTGCCACTGCGACAAACAAACTTATTTTACACTATGATACTCCTCGTCATAACGATAAACATGTTTATTTCTCCATTTGAAAGTAAAATTTCATAAAAATCCTAGTAGGGCAAACTGCAGTGATTAAACAAAAGTTTCTCAGAAATATAATATTGAACTGTTTTCAACTGCAGCAACAGTGCCAAAACATTAGAAAAATAAATATAATCAGAAATTAGTTAAGCATACTCCCGGAAAATTGTTGATAACTTTTTTTTGAAAATATTTATGCGGCAATTGATAAAACAAAAGTTATTATTATCTTTGTGATGTCAAATTACGACAACAAATACAATTAATTTAAACATTAACCAAATGAAAAATCTTGATCTTTATGCAAAAAATCCCTTTAAAGGGATAAGGGTTGCACGTAGCAGATTTGCCCTGTTCGTGTTAACCTTAATTCAACGCCTTACCGAAGCCGGAGTTGCGGCTTACAGCACCATTATTGCAGAAACCACGGCGCTGTATAACCAGATTTTCGGTCTTATCACCCAGAGAGAACTCGACCTGGTTCAACAAATGGCGGAAACCAATGCCGTGAAACTTATCAGAGAAGCATTCAAGGCAAAGATGGACGACATCGAAGCTGCCGTTAGATTTCATTATAAAAGGAAATCGCTTATCTATGATGAGTTCTTTAAACATGGCGGTATTTCTGACTTTAAAACAGCCCCTTTATATTCTATATTTGTGAAAATGACTTCTATTGTATCTCTTGTTGATAAATACAAAAGTACCTTAGGACAGCCCCTGCTCGATGAAATTACTCAAATTAAAAACGATTTCGAAACCGAACGCAACACACAATTAGGACTTATTGGCAGTGTGAAAAGTGTAATACCCAATTATGAAGATAAAAAAGCGTTGATGATTACGCAGTTGCATAAAGATGTATTGGTGATAATGGTAGAAAACATTGAACATACTGACGTAATGCCCAAATTTTTCGACGAACAACTTATCCGTTTCAAACATCATAACAATGGTGAAGAAAATAATACTCCTTATACTTTACATTTGGGAACAGAAGCAAGAGAAGTTGCCGACATCTCTTATTCTGTTGACGATACTATAGTTTTAAACAATACAGGCTTGGTTGCTTTACCTTACTTTTTCGCTGAATCAGCAGATGAAGAAGCCCCCGAACATCCTGATATTTTAGCTCTCGACGAAGAAATAGAAATCAAGGCTGTTGTTGCCGGAGCACCCCAAAAGAGGTTTCTCATTTTCCTAAATCCCAGCACAACTGAAGAAGGGGATGTGGAGATATTTCTGATGTAAGCTATAAATGTTTTAT
>CAIXTV010000139.1 GCA_903922465.1 uncultured bacterium | reverse complement strand
TTGAAAACTCGTATCATCAAAATTGACGGAATCGGTTTTCATTTGAAAACTCGTATCATCAAAATTGACGGAATCGGTTTTCATTTGAAAACTCGTATCATCAAAATTGACGGAGTCGGTTTTCATTTGAAAACTCATATCGGTAAAATGAACGATGCCACTTTGCCAAGGCTTTTTCAAAGCAAAATATCCCTTTATTCCTTTTTAATTTACTCTCCGAAAATATATATTTTACTGTTTTTGTTCAATCGAAGCACAATAAGTTTATTTTTGAAATCTGTTTAAAAACGCAAAAATGTCAGACAAACGACTTATCATTGGAATAGCCGGCGGTTCGGGATGCGGGAAATCTACCGTAGTTTCGCTCATCAAAAAGAAACTTCCTAAAAATTCAGTAACTATTTTACCCCAAGATGCCTATTATAAGGATAATGGTCACCTTTCGCCAGAAGATCGTGCAAAAATCAACTTCGATCATCCTTCTTCTATCGAATTTAATTTGTTGGTAAAGCATATCGAAATGCTACGTGCAGGCGAATCGGTGAATATGCCCATATATTCCTATCTCACTTGCGGCCGCTCCAAAGAAACTATTTTGGCAGAAGCTCGCCGGGTGATTATTGTGGAAGGTATTTTAATTCTAACCAACCCCCGAGTGAGAGAACGTCTTGATATTAAAGTTTTCGTGGACGCCGACCCCGATGACCGTTTGATGCGTATTATCCATCGCGACATCGAAGAACGTGGCCGTTCGTTTCAACAAGTGCTGCAACATTACGATAAATATGTAAAGCCCATGCACCTTCAATTTATTGAACCCTCGAAACGTTATGCTGATATTATAGTTCCTCAAGGCGGCGCCAATCACGTTGCCATCGATATTTTAACTTCCCGCATTCGTCAAAACATAGAATTGTAATGCCTTATTGGCTTAACAATTCTGATTTCCACTTTCCACCTCCCTACTTGTCCGACGATGACGGATTGCTTGCCGTAGGCGGCGACCTCAATCCAATTCGTTTGTTGAAAGCTTATGCCTCAGGCATCTTCCCTTGGTATTCGCCCGACAGCGAAATTCTTTGGTGGTCGCCAAACCCACGAATGATATTTTTTAATGATGATTTTCATATCTCCCGAACCTTACAACGCAAAATAAACAGCCGACATTTTCAGGTGAAAATGGATACTTGCTTTCAAGATGTAATTCAACAATGTGCCAATGTAAACCGAAAAGAGGAAGATGGCACTTGGATTATCCCCGAAATGCAACAAGCCTACGCCCAACTTCATCAATTAGGATATGCCCACTCAGTTGAGGTGTTCGAAAATCAGCAATTAGTTGGGGGTCTATATGGTATTTCATTAGGCAAAGCTTTTTTTGGCGAGTCGATGTTTCATTTGCAAAGCGATGCTTCGAAAGTAGCTTTATTTCATCTTGTAGAGTTTTCTAAAAAACATAATTTTTTGATGATAGATGCTCAAATGAACACCCAACACCTTCAACGAATGGGAGCAAAAGACATCAGCAGAGACGAATATCTGCTTATTCTCCATCGTTCACTAAAAAGTAAAACCCTCAGAGGTAAATGGATGCTATAAAGGTTTGAGTTGTTTGCATAAAAAGTATTACTTTTACAACTCAATTCGAAATCAAAAGGAGTGAAAGTTTTATATAGATACTTAATTTATTTGGGTTTGTTAACCATAACATTAGCACAATGTTATAATGCCAAAGCCCAGTTCTATAATGGCATGCAAATGTCGTTTGGGAAAAATAGAGTCCAGTATAAAACCAATTTTTGGACCTATTATCGCTTCGATAAGTTCGATGTTTATTTCTATACAGGAGGGAAACAATTAGCTGGCTTTACGGCTCGCTATACCACCGACCATATCAAAGAAATCGAAAACCTTCTAGATTTCGAATCTAAAGATAAAATTCAATTCATTGTCTTCAATACTCTTTCAGATTTAAAACAAACTAACATTGGACTGGTTAGCGATGAACAATATAATGTTGGCGGTATCACCCATATTATGGAAAACAAAGTATTTATCTATTATGATGGCGTATTACAGCACTTCGAGCAACAAATTAGAGCAGGTCTAACCCGAATATTAATAAACCAGCTTTTATACGGCTCATCCATCACCTCGAAAATTAAAAATAATGCCATCATCAACATTCCCGATTGGTGGATCGATGGATTGACTGCTTATGTGTCAGAAGGATGGTCAACCGAACTCGAACATAAAGTTAAAATTGCAATTGAAAACGGGAAGTTTAAAAAGTTTAATCATTTAACTGGCGAAGATGCCTTGCTTGCCGGACATTCGATATGGAAATATATTAATGATACTTATGGGGAGAAATCAATTCCCAACCTGGTATACATGACCAAAGTGAGCCGTAATATCGAAAGCGGATTCCTTTATGTGCTTGGGATTTCCTTTAAAAACTTAATTGCTGATTGGATAGAATATTACACTAAACGATTCGAAAACTATCCGGGTGATTCTACTGCTTTAAATAATATGAATATTTTTAAAACAAAGAAAAACACCGAATGGGTGTATAGTAATTTAAAGCTCAGCCCCGATGGAAAGCAATTGGCTTACACTACTAACCAAATGGGGAAACATAAAATATGGATCTATCAATTTGATAAAAAAAAGAAGAAGAAAATATATAAAAGAGGACAAAGCCTCGAAGAAAAGATAGATTATACCTATCCTGTGCTGGCATGGCATCCCTTTGGGACAGGCATTTCTTATGTAACCGAAGAAAAGGGGGGATTGTATATGTATTTCTACGACCTACAAACCCGAAAGAAAGAAAAATTCACATTAGGATACTTCGATAAAGTCTTGGACTTATCTTATTCGCAGGATGCAAAGAACATTGCCATGTCTGTCGATATTAATGGGCAAACCGATATTGTAGTGTATAATCTGGCATCCAAAACGTTTTTCCCTGTAACGAGTGATATATACGATGATTTGAACCCCCGTTTTATTAATAATTCGAAAGACCTAGTGTTTTCTTCAAACAGGATAAACGATACCTTGCAGAAAGCAGAAGGCTATAATGGGCAAACTTTATCGAAATATCATGATATTTATTTATATCGATTTTCGGAAAAGAATGAAGTATTGCTCAACTTAACCAATACTCCTTATATAGATGAGAAACGGCCATTAAGTATTGCCTACAATCAGATTAGTTTTTTAAGCAATGCAACAGGAATTTATAATCAGTTTTTTTCAAAAATTGATAGCACCATTAGTTCTGTTGATACTGCAACTCATTACAGCTACTATGTTAAAAACTTCCCGATAACCGATTATAAACATGATATTCAGGAAGAGGATATAAATATTAGAGGGAACAAGCTAATTCAACAGCTCAACACAGGGAAACGAAGTAATATTTATTTTAAAGAAGTTGACTTCGACAAGCCTCAAGAGCTTAAGCCAATTTATACTCCCTATGCAATTCAAACAGCAAAAGCGGCCTTACTAAGCAAAAGCGACACAATAAAGCAATTGCCTAAAACCCTAAAAAAGCCTAGGAAGCAACTCGTTAATGTTAGAGTTAGCGACATTGGAATGGTTTTAGATTCGAATCAAATCGATATAAATAATTATGCTTTTAACAAACAAGCAGTGATATATTTGGGCATGGCTAAAGATTCGCTAAACGATAGTTTAAAAGGGTTTATCTTACCAAAGCAAAGGAATTATGATGTTGAGTATTCCATAAACCAACTGGTAACCCAGGTCGACTTTAGTTTTCTTAATACGGCTTACCAGCAATTTACCGGTGGTGGCTATCCTGTTTATCTGAATCCCGGCTTCAATGCCCTTATCATGATTGGGATTAACGATTTGCTTGAAGATTACAGGATGATAGGAGGCGTAAGGCTATCCCCAACTTTTGATGATAATGAATATATGTTTAGCTTCGAAAATCTAAAAAATAGGATTGATAAGCAATGGGTTTTTCATCGGCAGTCTCAAAAATACTATTCCGATTGGTTTGTTTTAAAACAAATATCCACTTCCTTGCATTATATTCTGAAATATCCCTTTAGTGAAATATTAGCACTTAAAACAACAGCAACCTACCGCCACGATCAAATGAATTTTCTCTCAGTCGATATAACAAATCTTCAAATTCCAGAATTTTATAACGACTGGCTTGGTCTGAAAGCCGAATTGATTTATGATAATACACGAAATAAAGGATTAAATATATTTTATGGTTCGAGATGGAAGATATTTGGAGAATATTCTCAAACCATACAAAAGAATAATAATCTGGTAGTGTTTGGATTCGATTACAGAAACTACCAAAAGATATCAAAGACCTTTATTTGGGCAAACCGTATTGCTGCAAGTACTTCGCTTGGCAACAATAAGCTCATTTATTACATGGGAGGAGTCGACAATTGGTTGTTCCCTACTTTCGATACTGTAACTCCAATTGATTACACTCAGAGTTACGCCTATCAAACTTTGGCGACCAACATGAGGGGCTTTCAACAAAATATAAGGAATGGCAATACTTTTGCTGTTATTAACAGCGAACTGCGCTTCCCCGTCTTTAAATTCTTCGTTAAACGCCCAATGCGGTCAGAGTTTCTCAATAATTTTCAGATAGTTGCCTTTGGCGACATTGGTTCTGCTTGGAATGGCTGGAATCCCTATTCTGATGAGAATTCCTTATATACATGGAACATTCAACAAGGACCTTTCAATATCACCGTTCGCAATCAGGTTGAACCTATTGTTGGAGGTTTTGGTTTTGGTTTAAGGACTAAACTTCTTGGTTATTTTATTAGAGGGGACTATGCCTGGGGTGTTGAAAATCTTAAAACAAATAAAGGTATATTTTATTTATCCCTCAGCCTTGATTTTTAGCCCTGCAATATGAAAAACGAAACAGCTCTTAACCCTGGAATAATAAAATTTATCCAACAACATCATCTACTCACACTGTCAACTACCGAAAATAACATTTCTTGGTGTGCAAGTTGTTTCTATGCTTTCGATGCCGAAAAGCTTCAGTTGATAATAACTTCTGACTTAGAAACACGCCACGCCCGTGAAGCCTCTCAGCAACCTTTAGTCTCAGGAACCATAGCTTTGGAAACTGCTGTTATAGGTAAGATAAGAGGAATACAGTTTTCGGGAAGTATCTATCAGCCTGATGAAAATGAACTTAAGCTTGCAAAAACAACTTATTTGAAGAAATTCCCTTTCGCAATACTAATGAAAACACACATTTGGATTATACTTCCGGAAATGATAAAATTCACTGATAACCGCCTTGGATTTGGAAAGAAAATCATTTGGAATAAGACCACTTGATTTAAGATAAAAATCAAAAAAAAATCTCTTAACAGCCTTATTCAAATAAGTTCAGATACTTACAACTTAACTGTTAATAATTCAATTTGCCTGTGACCTTAGCCTTTAGTACTTTGGCTAACTTTTTGACCCTAATCTCATATTCGGGGTTAGAAAATTGAAAACCAATTTATTAATATAATTTAACAATTCCACGGTACTATGGAAGAAAATAAAGTGTCTGTTGAAAACGATTCGTTTACAGTGAAGAAAGAATTGTATGATGCTCTTTTAGAGAAACGAGTCCGACCCGAAATTGAAGCAATTGAGCCAATTCAAACAGAAATGAAAGAAGTTACCCACTTAAATCCCACTTTAAACGCCCCAACTGTTGCTCCACCCAATGCAATTCACTTCGATGAAGTCATGCATCATGCAACAGAGTATTTCAAAGGAGATAAATTAGCCGCAAGTGTTTGGATTAATAAATACGCACTAAAGGACAGTTTCGGCAATATTTATGAACGCACCCCTGATGATATGCATCATCGGATTGCAAAAGAATTTGCCAGAATTGAAAAGAAATATCCAAATCCAATGTCGGAAGAGGAGATATATTTCCTTTTAAAGGATTTCAAATATATTATTCCTCAAGGTAGCCCTATGGCAGGAATTGGGAATGATTTTCAAATTGCCTCGCTTTCTAACTGTTTTGTTATTGGTAATGCAGGCGATTCTGATTCTTACGGGGGCATCATGAAGATAGATCAGGAACAAGTTCAGTTGATGAAACGTCGTGGAGGAGTTGGACACGATTTATCCCATATCCGTCCTAAAGGTAGTCAGGTGAAAAATAGCGCACTCACTTCTACCGGCATAGTTCCTTTCATGGAAAGATATTCTAATTCAACACGTGAAGTGGCACAAGATGGTCGTCGTGGAGCCTTAATGCTGAGTATTTCTATTAAGCATCCCGATTCAGAAAACTTTATTGATGCGAAATTAGAAGAAGGTAAAGTTACAGGAGCCAATGTGTCGGTGAAAATAGATGATGAGTTTATGCATTCGATGAAGAATAATCAAATGTATACCCAACAATATCCTATTGATTCCGCTACACCTACTTTTACTAAACAAATTGATGCTCGCAAGTTGTGGGAAAAAATAATTCACAATGCCTGGCAATCTGCCGAGCCGGGGATATTGTTCTGGGACACTATCATCAATGAATCGGTTCCTGATTGTTATGCTGATTTAGGTTTTAAAACAGTTTCAACTAATCCTTGTGGCGAAATTCCACTTTGTGTTTACGATAGTTGCCGCCTACTTGCTATTAATCTTTATAGTTATGTGGATAAACCATTTACGAAAGAAGCCACTTTTAATTCTGATTTGTTTGCCCGTCATGTGCATCAGGGACAACGTCTTATGGATGATTTAATTGACCTCGAACTTGAAAAGATTGATAAAATTCTTCAGAAAATTGAAGCAGACCCCGAAGATGAAGAACTCAAAAGAACTGAAAAGAATCTTTGGTTAAACATCAGAGAAAAAAGTTTAAATGGAAGAAGGACAGGCTTTGGTATTACTGCCGAAGGCGATATGCTGGCTGCCCTAGGTTGCCGTTATGGTTCTGAAACTGCAATAGATTTCTCGGTTGAGGTGCATAAATTATTAGCTATTGAGGCTTATGCTGCTTCTGTTTATATGGCAAAAGATCGTGGCATGTTCCCTATGTATGATTCAGAAAGGGAGAAAAATAATCCTTTCATCCAAAGAATAAAAGAAAATGCTCCTAAGGTATATGAGAAAATGGAAAAGTATGGCAGACGTAATATTGCCCTGCTTACCATTGCTCCAACAGGCAGTGTGAGTATCTGTTCGCAAACATCTTCTGGCATCGAGCCGGTTTTTATGGTAAGTTATAAGAGACGCCGCAAGGTAAATCCAAACGATCAAAACGTCAAGGTTGATTTTATTGATGAAGTTGGCGATGCCTGGGAAGAATATAATGTGTTTCATCCGAAATTCCTCAAATGGTTGAAGATGAAAGATTATAATGTAGAAGAAGTAAAGAAATATCCTGAAGCAAAGCTCAACGAAATCATTGCTCTTTCGCCTTATCATAAAGCTACCTCAAACGACATCGATTGGGTTGCCAAGGTGAAAATGCAAGGGGCCGTTCAGAAATGGGTCGACCATTCAATTAGTGTTACCGTAAATGTACCTAAGGACACCAATCACGAAATGGTTAGTAATATTTATCAAACTGCATGGGAGAGTGGTTGCAAGGGCGTTACTATCTATCGCGATGGTTCACGTTCGGGGGTATTAATTAGCAATAATGCTGATGGGGATGCTAATGATTTTCAAGAAACTAAAGCACCACCACGCCCAAAGAAACTTGAAGCCGAGATTGTTAGGTTTCAAAATAACTATGATAAATGGATAGCCGTTGTGGGTTTACTTGATGGCAAACCTTATGAGATTTTCACTGGGAAAGCTGACAACTTCTTCCTAACTCCATCAATTACCAAAGGATGGGTTATTAAAAGTAAAGATGAAGGTGAAAAAGCTCGTTACGATTTTCAGTTTGTAGATAAAGATGGCTATAAGGTAACCATCGAAGGCTTATCGCGTTCGTTCGACAAAGAATACTGGAATTATGCCAAACTCATCTCAGGCATATTGCGTCACGGCATGCCTTTGCCTTATGTTATTGATTTGATTAGCAATTTAAGTCTTGACAACGATACCATCAGCACTTGGAAGAATGGCGTTGTTAGAGCCCTTAAAAAATATATTCCTGATGGAACTTCAGCGCCTGAAGAGGAATGCCCTAATTGTGGCGTTAAAGGTGGATTAGCTTATAAAGAAGGCTGTCTGTGCTGTAATCATTGCGGATACTCTAAGTGTGGATAAGGTGCCTTGCTAGTCTATTAGACTTTTAGACATTTAGGTGTTTAGGCATTTAGGGGAAAGACCCAAGATCCAAATTTCAAATTCCAAGATCCAAGGGGAGAAGCCGCTAATTTGAAACGGTATTGCAAGGAGAAACTCTTATTTTGAAACGTCATTGCGAGGAACTTCACTGCCTCACAGGCAGGGAAGGACGAAGCAATCTCAAAGCCAAAAAGTTGTTTAGACATTTAGTTGTTTAGGCTTTTAGGGGAGGACCCAAGACTCGAATTCCAAATTTCAAGATCCAAGGGGGGGGGAGGGGAATGGAACGCAGATAACGCTGATTTATTATGATATAATTGATGGATTTTTTAACCCCAATCTATTGAAAAGGCTATAGCAGAGTTATGGTCATGTGAAGCGTCATTGCGAGTCCCTATTCCTTCGGTAACTAAGTTTTATGAGAATCATGAATTAATCGTTCATTAAGTCTCGGATTTTAACACAATGTACACGAAGAAAATCCACAACGTTCGCAAAGAGGAATTCCTTCAATATAACAGCTAAACTCTAAGTGAACTTACTGGAAAGCTTAGTGTTAACGTGTTTAATTTAATTCATCCTAACTTTTTCTTAGTAGGAACTTACCTGATAGAAAGGAAAGACGAAACTATAACAACACTAAAGGATGAAACCATAGGGTGTAATTTGAGTTTTCTTTCAAGAACTAAAAATTTCCTCATTCGGATGATGCAGAATAAGTCAGTAATTAAAAAGCACAAGAGCTAAGTGATTGAATATATGCGTTGTATTTAAAGGAATATGCCTTAGTTTTTATGATATAAGCCTTAAATTTTGAAATATGAGCATGAGTTAGTTTGAAATGAGGTTGAGTTGGTTTGAAATGAGGTTGAGTTGGTTTGAGATAAGCTTGAGTTGGTTTGAGATGCGGCTGAGTTGATTTGATATAGGGTTGAGATGGTTGGTGAAGGGGTTGAGTTGGTTAGAAATGCGGCTGAGTTAGTTAGAAATGGGGTTGAGTTGGTTAGAAATGGGGTTAAGTTGGTTAGAAATGGACTTGAGTTGATTAGAAATGGAAATGATATGATATTAGTTGAGGAAGTGACTAGAGTGCCTATAGCTTGGAGTGAAGCTTTTTAGTTGACAATTGACAGTTGACAATGAGAATTAATAAATAATAATGGAAAGATATTTCTGGTTTGAAATTAAGCTTTTTGGTTTTGTGAATTGATTGTTTGAGAAATAGTTTATTTTTGTGAGATGAAATATCAAAATATAAAAGAAAGAAATATTTCATGAAATTGATAATTGCAAATTATCCGGTCTTCAAAGAGGAAATATAATTTCTGCTTTTAGGAAAATTTTAGTGGAGCCAGAAACCACATTAAAAACGGGGCGGTACTGAAAAGCCTGATGAGTAGGGGCAACAGATTTTTACAAAATGAAATTTAAGTTTAAAATTATCCTGCTAATAATATTTTGCATAAGTGGGACGTTAATGAGCTGTCAAAAAGGAGAGACTGGTCCTGCAGGAAAAGATGGGACAAATAATGTTCATTCACAAACATTCACAACAGAAGTTTGGACTCAATCAGGAAATACTTATATTTGTTATTTAAATGATGCAGATATAACACAAGAGATTCTCGACAAGGGAGTAATGAATTCTTATATTGAAATTGGAACAGGAAACTGGTATTCACTCCCTTACAACTATTATTATGTTTCTTCAATACCTCTTAGTTTTCTTCCACTATATTCCTTAGGTAAAGTTCGAATTCAAGCTATAAATTACGATAATTCACCAATTTCTGACCCAGGCATGCTAACATTTAAAGTTGTATGCATTGAGGGGAATTAATGGTAGAAGCTTGGATGAAATATCAAAATATAAAAGAAAGAAATAGTGCAAGAAATGGATATTTGCAAATTTTCTGATGTTAAATCCGGAAATGCAAATTGTACTTTAATACAGTGCCAATTTAGAGATTTTCTGCTCAGAAGGGAAACCCACCGTTCGGCCCAATTTGGGAAGGTTGATAAAGTTAAAAAGGTTTAAACAATTGAATTTTACCTTCACCTTTGAGTATTTATGGGTATTTTTGCAGAAAATTAGTAATCAACCAATACCAATGAAAAAATTCTTTTCCTTTATTAGTCTATTATGCTTTAGTTTAAGTAGTGTTTTATATGCTCAAACTACTCAAAATGTCGATGCATCAACATTTAATAGCAAACTGAAACAAAACTCCAAAGCGCAATTGTTAGATGTGCGAACTGCTGGTGAGTTTGCCAAAGGGCATATTCAAAATGCTAAGAATATGGACGTTAACGGCAGTGATTTTAAACAGAAAATTAGTGCTCTGGATAAGAATAAAGCTGTATATGTATACTGCCTGAGCGGTGCGCGTAGTGCAAACGCTATGAAAACTTTAAGCTCTATGGGTTTTAAAGAGGTTTATAATCTTTCGGGTGGCATGATGAGCTGGAGGGCATCGAACCTGCCGGAAACAACCGGAAGTGCTACTTCAACAACAGCGTCCGCCGGCATGAGCAAAGCTGATTATGATGCTTTACTGAAAGCTAAGAAATTAGTGCTTATAGACTTTTATGGAGAATGGTGCGCCCCATGCAAAAAAATGAAACCTTATCTGGCTGAAATATCGAAAGAGATGAAAGAAAAAGTGGATGTAGTTAGGATTGATGTAGATGCCAATAAAGCCTTAATTAAAGAGCTTAAAGTTCAGGATGTACCTGTGCTTTATTTGTATAAAGCGAAAAAATTAGTTTGGTCGCATCAGGGCTTTATTTCTAAGGAAGAGGTTGTAAAAATATTAAATGCAAATTAACCCAAGGTATACAATGGAGGCTTGATTAGAGCGGAATAATGACTTTTATTTGGAGGTAAACTTTGAATAGTGACTTGAATACTAGTGCCTAAAGTACTTAGAGTGCCTAGAGTACTTAAAGTTAAGCCTGCCTTATCGGTAGGCTTTTTTAATTGAAAATTAAAACTTTAAGTCTGAATATTCAATCTATATTTTATATTTCAGACTTTCATTTGGGCAGACTTCTACACATTTCAGACATTTTGAGCAGGTATATGTATTTGCCGGATTGAGTTTGTCTTCTTTATATAAGCTGTATTTTGTGGGTTCGAGGGTTGAAATATAGCATTGTTTATCGCATAAGCCGCAGGTTTTACAGGTCTGTAAATTCAATCGTATTTTAAAAATGGATATTTTATTTAAATAACCAGAAATCCATGCAATGGGGCAACCAAATTTATGGTATTGATACATTTGAGATAGTTTATTGTCGGGATTCAGGCTCATCACTAATTCCATGATGAAACCCATTGGACAAGCCCATCGGCAAAATACTTTACCAAATACTACTCCTGAAATTATTCCGGCTATTAATATATACCACAATGAGATATTATAGTATCGTATTCCAATGAAGGTTATTCCGCCGATAAGTGCAAGGATAATAAAGCGTTTAGAAATAATTTGTTTGGAAAATTTACTCATGCAGTTTATTGATTTATTTGGATTATTAAAAAAGTCAACTTATGTTTAGTATGTGGAATTACATGCCGGGTAATCGAGGAAACTTTCCAAGCTTTGTTAGTTTGGCATAGGTTCCCCATCCTTTTTTCATCCAGTGTCCGACAATGGGAAGCGGAATGATGTATGATTTTTTGCTGTTTCGAAAAACAAAGGCTGCCCCATTACCTGTATCCATGACACACAAAATATTTAAATGTTGCTGATATGTTTTTCTTAGTGAGCTGCCTTTTTCTTTTTCGATAATATTGAAAGCGGTGTTCCGGCCCATAAGTTCGGCAATATGTCCTTGTTTTGCTATCCATTCAGGACCTTCAATAGCGGCAGCATCGCCAATGGCAAAAATGTTTTCGAAGCCTGTAACCTGACATGAATTGTCGATTTTCACAAAACCAGCTTCGTTTAACGGGAGCCCGGAATTATTTAAAACACTATGTCCGGTTGAGGCGGGAATGAACATAATAAAATCGGCTTCCAGTTTTGAATTATCTTCAAACACCACACCATCAGCTTCAAACTCTGTTATCTTTTTCCCGAAACGTTTATTGATGGAGTATTTGCTAAACAATGAATCTAACATTGCCAGCGAGCCCTTTCCCATGCGTGCTCCGGGTTCTTCCATAGGAGCAAAAAATGTAAGCTCAAACTTATGGCGGAGTTTTTTCTTTTTGAGATAATTGTGAATGTTGAACATTAGTTCGAAAGCCGGTCCTCCACGTACAGCAGATTTGTCTTTTGGATTTCCTCCAAAACCGATGGCAATTTTCCCTGTTCCTTGTTCAACTAATTCGCTTATTTTATTTCGAATAGAAACAGCCATATCGGGTTTGCTACAAATGGACATGGTGTGGTTAATGCCTTTATGCTGCATTTTTTCGGCGCCGAACGCAACTACCAAATAATCGAAAGCAAGGGTTTGATTTTCGCAAACCACTTGGTTTTCTGAAGCATGAATTTCTTTAACCGAATCGATAATAAGCTTGAAAGGGTACTTTTTTTGAATATCGACTAAAGGTACTTTAGCTTTATAGAATTCAATCATCTGCACCGGAACCCAAATGGAGATGGGATAAAGGTATAAATAGTCGCGATCAGAAATCAGAATTACTTCGAAATTCTTTGTCTTTTGTAATTCGATTGCGGTTTGGACTCCTGCAAAACCCCCTCCAAGAATTATTACTTTTTTCATCTTTTAATGTTATGATTTTTTGTTAGTTCTAATACCTAAAGGGATATAGAGCGGGCAAAAACTAATGAGGCTGGTAAGTACAAATACTCCAGATAATATAAGGAGTACAATTCCTAAGGTACCGGTCAGGATATTAGTGAAATTTAAAATTACTACTGTTAAGGCAATCAGAATTCTGATTACTCTGTCGATGTTACCCATGTTTTTTTTCATGATTCAATGTTTAAATTTGATTTATTTGTTTTAAGAGAAAGTTTTTATCTTTTATTCCTACGAAACGATTGATTTCTTTACCATTTTTAAAGAGGATTAATGTAGGAATGCTTTTGACTTTATTTTTTTTGGCAAGATGCTGGTATTTTTCAATATCCACTTTAGCAACATATTTGTTCCCTGTCAGTTCTTTAGAAACACTTACTAAAACGGGAGCCATAGTGCGGCAAGGGCCGCACCAAGTTGCCCAAAAATCGACAAGAACTACCTTGTTTCTTGTATAGGATTGGAAATTGTTATTTGTAAGAGTCAATATTTGGTTATAGCCTTCAACTGGCGGCTTTTTCTTCAATTTTGTCCTATAGAGAAAGAATAGAGATATTAAACCTAATATTAAAATTCCGGTTACAATTAAAGTGGTTTGCATATTAAACGGTTAAGGAGATTTTTGATTTGATTTTTTGTTGATGTAAATAATTTGAAACTGCCATTGCAGCAATTGTCCCATCGGCTACAGCGGTAGTTATTTGACGGTAGTGTTTAGCAATTGAATCTCCAGCAGCATATACACCATCGAGATTGGTTGCCATATCATTGTTTACTATAATTTCGTTCCATTGATTGAGCTCGATTTTATTTGTCAGAAATTCAGTGTTGGGGATATAGCCAATGAATATGAATACGCCATCGGTTTTAAAATTTGATATTTCGCCAGTGTTAATGTTTTTTATATCGACACTTTCAATGTTTTCCTGTCCATGAAATGCTGTAATTTCAGATTCCATTTTAAAGTGAATTTTAGGATGATTTTTTGCTTCTTCCACTGCATGTTCAAAAGCCTGGAAATGGTCGAATTGATGTACAATAGTAACTTTAGATGCATATTTGGTTAAAGAAACTGCTTCTTCCAGTGCAGAGTTGCCACCACCTACAACAACAATTTCCTTATCGGTAAAAAAGTCACCATCACAAGTTGCGCAATAGGATATTCCTCTTCCTTTAAACTTTCCCTCACCTTTAACATTTAGTGTTCTCGACCTACCTCCGGGTGAAAGAATTATGGCATCAGAAGTATAAATAGTGCCATCATCAAGGGTAATCTCTTTTAGCTTCCCTTCTGATTGAAGGTTGTTTATTGAGGTATTTGATTTAATGTCGCAACCAAAAGTCAGGGCTTGTTTTTTCATGATATTAGAAAGCTGATATCCACTAATGTTTTCAACTCCTGGATAATTTGCAATTTCATGTGTCAAAATCATTTGACCACCCACTGTGCCTTCATTAATAATAAGTGTTTTTAGTCTTGCACGTGAAAGGTAGATGCCGGCGGTTAAGCCGGCAGGACCTGCACCTATTATTATTACATCATAATGTTTGTTTGAGTTCATTGCCTTAAGCGTTTACGGAAACAGCAAAATATTCATCCAAAATAGTTTTTACCTGCTGTTTGGTTTGTATGCTGGAAGTGGCTTTAACTACTTTGCCATTTTTATAATATACGGTGAAAGGAATTCCCATGAAACCCTGCACTTCGGGTAAGTTGCGAATTACATGTGATTCGGGATTATCGAATTCCAAATCAAAAAATTTCACATGTTCATATTCCTTTTCTAATTCTTCGGCAATTCCATAAACAGGGATGCACATGGGTCCCATTCTTCCACAGATTACCATTACGTTTTCATTTTCACTGATTATTTTAGCGTGATCAGCAGCGCTTTCGATGTGTTTTAAATTTGTGTAGAGCATAATTTTAAATGTATTAATTATTAGGCTGCAAAATTACTTCAAGCAATGATGACCTTAATCAAAATCAGGCTCTTTGAACACAGCTTAAAAGTTGAACTTGCACAAGGTTTTTGTTGAGGTAAATTGCAAATGATATTATTTTCTTCTATTTTTGTTTTAAATATTTCTATTTTTACAGAAAAAATGAAATGAAAACTATTTCGGAAACTGATAGTGAATTTGTATGTGAAATACATGCTCCCTGTTTTCAATTTTTATCAATAGAAGAGACGGAATTAATACGAGCCAGTAAAACGCAGGTTTTGTTTCGCAAGGGTGAGAATTTGACAAAGCAAGGAACTTTTGCTTCTTATGTTTTGTTTTTGATGGAT
The DNA here is from genome assembly GCA_903922465.1 of uncultured bacterium. Classification (GTDB taxonomy): domain Bacteria; phylum Bacteroidota; class Bacteroidia; order Bacteroidales; family CAIXTV01; genus CAIXTV01. Next base: position 13,994 of record CAIXTV010000139.1, on the reverse strand, counting down.
GGATTTGTAAAACAATATGTAGAAGGGGATGGAGTACACAATTATAATATACGGCTCATTCAGGCCGGAGAGTTTTTAGGATTGTCATCTGTGTTTTCGAAAAACACCTTTAATTATTCAACAATAGCTCTAAAGGACACTCGTGTTTATTTAATAGAGAAAGAAGCATTAATTAATGTCATCAAAAAAAATGCTTTATTCGCTTTTCATATTATTAAGCGATATAGCGAACACAATTCAGGATTATTTGATTCGATAAGAAGCTTGATGTATAAACAAATGAATGGTAGAATTGCAGATGCTCTTTTATATTTAAGTTCGGAAGAATTTAAAAGTCTAAACATATTTACATATCTATCTCGTAAAGATATTGCAGATTTCGCAGGACTTTCGACTGAAACAGCGGTGAAACTATTGAAAAGCTTTGAAAAAGATGGATTGATAGGATTGGAAGAGAAAAATATTAGAATAATAAACAGGGCTGCGCTGATTGAGATTAGTAAAAAGGGGTAATAAAGAAAAAAGTCGGCAATCTTCAGTCGGCAGTCAGCAAGGGGGAGTTTTCAGTCGGCAGTCTTCAATTGGCAGTCGGCAGACTTCCGTCGGTAGTGGCAAATGTTAATTGGTGGTTTTGATTTGTTGGGATAAAATGTATTGAAAGGCTTGGTGGATAGGCAATATTCGTTTTAAAAGCTTATATGTAGATGTTGCGTTAACATAAAAATATTATAACGTTAACATCTCAGAAAGCGTTTTGCGAACATTGAAATGCATTTTGTGAACATTGATTGGCATTTTGCGAACGTTAAAAGGCATTTAGCGTACATTGAAAAGCGTTTTGTGGACGTTGATTGGCATTTTGTGAATTTTGAAATTGGTAAAATTTCAGGCAGTGGTGGTAATGGATATTTAACTTGCCGAAATGAAGGAAGGTTTGTTGATGATTTTCATTTCGACAGGCTCAATGACTAATAGAATTGGCTAGATGTTCAATTCTAAAGGCTTATTATTATCATCAATAGCAGCAAATGTAAAAAATGCATTTGCTGCTTTATAACGATTTTCGGAATCCATTTCTTCTATAAATATTTCAACTTGAATATAGAGTTTAAATCGCTTTATATTTATTATTTTAGCAACAATTTCGGCAATAGTGCCGGATAATACTGTTTTTAGAAATTGAACCTTTTCTGCTGATACCGTAACCATTTTCATACGGGTGAAACGGGTAGCAGCAATATATGCCACTTCGTCCATCCATTGTGAGGCGATGCCTCCGAACAAATTATTATTAGCATTTAATGTATTGGGAAATACTGCTTTAAATTGTCTGGTTTCTGATTTATTTATTCGCTCAATAGTATCAATAACTATTTTTTCAAAAAGAAATATTCAATTCAATATTAAACCTTTATGAATAAATAATGTCATAGTAAAAAATTGAAAAGTATAAACTTAATTTAGAAATCATGAAAAAATTAATTTTTCTTGCAGTTTTTACAGCGTTAATTAGCGCTGGAGTTGCTAATGCACAAACAAAAGCAGACACAATTTAAAATCAAACAACTACTAATTGAGGGGATTTGGTTTGTAAAAAAAATGACGATATTTGTGATAATTACTAAAATGGTAAAACAAACGCAAAAGGTGTTAATTTTGTAGATGAAAACAAAGATGGCATTTGCGATAATTATCAAATAAAACCTTAAACCATCAAATTTTTAATATGGACATTGAATGTTTAGTGAGATTGGGATTAATTTTTTTCGATAGTATATTTCCAATGTATTCGTTGTGCAATTATTGTGGATTTAAATTATGAGGATAATAGCTATCATTTTTCTATTAATTTTCCAAAGTATCAGCATTGCACAGGAAGTTGTGAAGCCAAGGCCATATATTTTCTTTCCAGGATCATACACAAAATGGAAGTCGAAAATGAGTATTGGGGTTAGTCTCACAAGGTTACCCAATGAAATAATCGAAGAAGAAATTAACACACTGCCCATGCTAAATGTAGATTACAAAATGGGACTTCCTTTAAAATTCATGCTACATGCAAAATTAAATTCAAATTATATTTCTAATATGGGGTCGTTAGCAGTTCAAAAAAGTATTTTTGATCGTAAATTTGCTCTAGCTCTAGGGGTTAATTCATCCTATTGGTTTGGTCAACTTTATCTGAATAACATTAGATTGAATGCATCAGGCTATCTTTTTAATCCGTATATTTCTGGAGGCATACATATTAAAGATCTTTATTTATCACTGAAAATCGAGGACCAATTTGGGTCGATGAAGACATACTCTGATGATGTTTTTTTAGCAAGAAGTCCTCAGCCAAATTCTGCATACTCTTTTCAGATTTCTATTGAACAGGCTTTGTGGAATAACAACTGGGTAGCTTTAGCCGTAAAGTTTAACTATGCAAAGTTTAATTATCAGGCTTGGCTAACCTATTCTGCTTTTAATAATTATCTCTTATACCCTGAATATTCATTTACATTTATCTTTTAGTATTAAATGGGAAAATTAAAACCATTAATTTTATTTACACTATTAGTTTTGGGGTTATCCTCTTGTTATAAGGATTATACCGAATTAGAAATTCCTTTGAACGGGACTTTAGGTCTTTTACAAGGTACAACTCCACTGACAGATTCAATGATGGTGAAAATCGAAGGAATTTATAATATTAATAATTCAAAGTTCGGAAGTAAGGTGGTTTTAAAATCAAGTGGTAAATATTTGTCACTGTTTGCAATGAAGAACGAAGCCTATATTATACTTCAGGCTGGTTATAAGGATTCAACTATCATTATGGAGGGATACTGGAGGTATGCTTCAAGCTTAGAAACAGGCCTTATTGCTATGAGTATTTCTTCTGAAAATGGAGCAATTGATATAATTAATAACATTCCAACTTCAAAGATTACGATTAATGCTAACTGGGGCACTGAAAATGAATATCCCACCAATAATTTCGAAATAAAATATTCGAAACCAATCATTAAATCATCAAATAATTTTTGGATTATCGCACATAGGGGGGGTGGGAGAAATTCCGACATGTTACCAGCTTCAGAAAATTCATTGGGCATTATTCAATATGCTGAAAGATTAGGAGCAAATGCAATTGAAATTGATGTAAGACTCACCAAAGATGGCATTCCTGTGCTCTTTCATGACGAAATAATGAGTAAGCGACTTATTAATGAAGATTATTTTATTGGAGGTATTTCAGATTATAGCTTTGCCCAATTACGTTCATTTTGTACTTTAAAAGACGGGGAAAGAATTCCTACCTTAGAAGAAGCCTTGCAAACCGTGATTGATAAAACTGATTTAAAGGTGGTTTGGTTGGATACCAAAGCCTCGGGGATGATTGATAAACTTGTCTTTTTGCAGCAAAAATATATGAATTTGGCTGCTCAAGCAGGGAAAACTCTTGAAATATTAATTGGAATTCCAAACGAAGAAATTTTTACTGAATTTGTAAATCATCCCAATTCACAGAATTACCCAGCAATCTGTGAACTTGATGAAAGTTTTGTCATTCAATCAAAAGCCCTTGTTTGGGCTCCCCGTTGGTCATTAGGATTACTGGATGATAGAGTAAATACAATGCATAGTTTTGGCACTAGGTGTTTTGTATGGACCTTGGATGCGACAGAATTAGTTAAAACATTTATTATTAAAGGTAATTTCGATGGTATTGTAACAAATTACCCAAGTATTGTAGCATATGAATATTATACATCCGAATAAATCGCTTTGGTTTTTATTCTTTTTAATTTTGTTTACTCAAAGAGCAAATGCACAAGAAGAAATCAATACAACGGAAAAGTTTGCTCTCTATACAACTGTTGGTAACGGATTAACTGGTATTATTGCTTATAACAATATCTTTCTTGATAATTTATTCTACTCTCCTTCACTAAGAATTTTATGGAAACCTAATCATCTGTTAAATATAGGAATTGAAAGTGCTTATTTGACTGTTTCCAAGCAAGATTCGACACTTACAACCACTCCTTTTGGAACCACTGTTTTAAAAGCCCGATTAAATGCGATACCATTATTATTGGTATTTAACATGAAGTTTTCAAAAATTGATTTGTATTATGGGATAGGGGTAAGCTATGTTACTTCGCGACTTCAAGCTTTTGAAGAAAAAGTAGTGATAAGTAATTGGTATTATTGTTATGATGCAGCAATTGCTTATTCACTCCCTATCTCAAGAAAAATCAATATAGGGTTGGAAGCTAAATCATATTTTTTCCCGAAACTTCAAAAAATATCAGGAGGATTGGTTCTTAATTTTTCATATCGATTGTTGCAGTGGTAGAACCTAAGTTGGTTAATAATGCCTGAAAAACAGGATTTGAAATCCTTAATCACTCTTTAAAAAAGGCATCCTTTAACCTGCCAAGCCCATAATAAGAACTCAAAAGAGTATTGTTTCTTATCCTAAAATAGGTTGAGTATGGAAACCTATTTACTTCTTAACTCTATTTAATAAGAACGTCATTTTCCTTTTTATCTCAAGTAAAGTTTTTATAGGAAAATAATGCCAATTGGTTATAAAAATCAGGCGATGTGTATATATATCAGAAAATCAGGTGCTTTTATATGAATAACTTAAGTAGTTTTGTTTTTTAAAAAATGAAGAATTCTGTTTTGTCATTTTTTTCTTCAAAATATTAATTTAAAAAAGGAAAATTAAACTTATTGAATATTTGAGTGTCTTATAAACCAAACCGAATGAACAAAGAATTAAAAATGATAATATTCCGGATAATATTTGTTGTTATTTCTATTGCATTTACTTTCACTAATGCTTTCTCGCAAAGTATTTCTGATACCCTAGAAACAGCAAAAACGTTAAGGAATGAAAAAAAATTCAAAGCGGCTTTTGCGTTGTTAGAAAACTACCGAATACATCATCCCCAAGATATAAATGCATCGTGGCTTAGTGCGCAAACAGCCTATTGGATGAACAAGATTAATACATCTGAAGTCATATATGAACAAGCCATTCAAAAACATCCCGAAAATTATTATTTAAAACTCGATTATGCAAAAATGCTGGTAAATGTTGGAGCATTTGAAAAGGCAGCACCTATATTAACCACCTATTTACAATATGACTCAATGAATTCGGAAGCCTTATTGGCGTTTGCCAAAATATCTTTTTGGAAGAGTAAACTAAAAGAAGCCAATCAAATGGTTGAAAAGATTTTGCTATTAGAACCTTTGAGCAAGGAAGCATTGGGTTTGAGGGATGAAATTCGATTAGCAAAATCGCCCTGGGCAAAAGTAAGTTATGCTTATAACACCGATGATCAACCCTTAAAAACTTCTACCGTAATATTTGAAGGAGGTTTGTATGGTAATGCATTTACATTTCTTCATTTCGATTTTCGTGTACCGACTTTCATTAGCGAAAATTCAACCAACAATGCTTTATGGTTTAGTGTAGGGAACACCTCGGTATTCAGTAAGCAAAAAATTAAATTGAATATTGAATTGGGTTTGCTGAAATATCCTGCGGGGAATAATTATGAATTCACTGGGAATTTGCAATTAGATAAAACCATCCTCAATCATTTGGTTTTTTCGGTTCAAGCTGAACGTAAACCCTACTTTTACACTTTAAACAGTATTGGTAAAACTGTGATAGAAAATCAATTCTCTGTCTCTGCTTCATGGTTGGACAAAGATAAATGGAATGCAAAAATGCTGTATAGCAAGGATTATTTTAATGATAATAATTCTATATCGACATTTTCGGCCTGGTTGATAACCCCTCCTCTGAAATTATCGATAATTGATTTCCATTTAGGATATGGATATAACTATAGCACATCTGACGAGAATCGCTTTGAGGCAGATAAATCATTATATGATATCGTAACCTTGACCAATCCAAGAAATGGTATCAGCGGAAGTTATCAACCCTATTTTACGCCCAACAATCAACAAATACACTCTGCCATTGCTAGTGTTGGATTGCATTTTTCAAATAAAATTCAGTTTAATCTAAAAGCTAGTTATGGGTTTTATGCGACTTCACTAAGCCCTTATTTATATGTTGATAAAGATGAAAGCAATAACGATTATCTTGTAAAGGGTTTTTATAATAACATTTATTCTCCGCTTGAAATAAGCTTAGGTTTAAACTTTAAGATGTCGAATAAAGTAAATTTAAATGCAGAAGTCATATATAACAAAACAGATTATTATAAGAACCTGTATCTGACATTAGGAATAAAAAAGAGCTTCTAACATGAAGAAAAACAAGAATGATAATCTTTGGGAATTTCGTGAAGCCCACAAAATGAGGAGCTTTGAAAGGGTTGTTTTATTAGCATTGGTAATTGCAGGTATCATCAGCTTAATTAAGTTTGGTGACTGGTGGTTCCGTAAAGAACATATTGGGAATTTCTGGTTGTTTATCATATTGAGTTTATTTTTTTGGTATAGTATGGTCAGGGTGATATTAAGCTGGATAAATTACATGAACATTAAAAAGCCTCTTCCCGTGATTCCTGAAGAAGGTTTAAATGTGGCTATATTTACGACAAGTTATGCAGGCGAGCCCCTTGAAATGATAGTGAAAACATTGCAAGCGTGCAGAAATGTTACTTACCCACATAAAACATATCTTTTGGACAATACAGGGGATCCATCATTTAAAGAAGCCGCAGAAAACAATGGAGCCGTTTGGATTGAATCTGTTGGATTGGAAGGCGCTAAAGCTGGAAAAATAAATAATGCCCTCAAACAAACCAATGAAGATTATATACTTATACTTGATCCCGATCATATTCCTTTTCCCAATTTTTTAGATAATACTTTAGGGTTTTTCCAGGATGAAAAGATAGGGTTTGTTCAGGTTTCACAAGCCTATTATAACCAGTATCGGTCTTTTACGGCTAAAGGTGCCGCCGAACAAACCTATTTATTTTATGGTCCTACTCAAATGGGATTGAATGGACTTGGTTGCAGCGTAGCTATTGGGGCTAACTGCACATTCAGAAGAAAAGCATTGGAAAGTATTGGAGGACATGCTGTAGGTTTGGCAGAAGATTTACTGACTTCTATACGAATACATGCAAAAGGATGGACATCGAAGTACAACCCCGTGGTGGTTAGCAGGGGGTTGGTTCCCGAGGACTTTGATTCCTTTTGCAAACAGCAACTGAAGTGGTCAAGAGGTGTTTTTGAGATTCTGTTTGTAGAACTTCCAAAGGTATTCGGGAAATTAAGTGGCTGGCAAAAGTTTTCGTATTTTGCTATAGGAACATATTATCTGATAGGGGTGCTTTCTTTCTTTTTTATTTTACTCCCCTTTTTATTCTTTTTAACTGGTATACTTCCTGCCCAAATGCCATTTACCGACTTTCTAATTAATGGCTCCTATCTTATTGTTATATCTACTCTGATTTATTTGTATACTCAAAGGTGGCTTTCTCATCCCGAAATCGAAAGGGGATTTCACTGGCGCGGAATGATACTAAAATATGCCACATGGCCTGTATTCTTTTTAGGCTTTTTGCTTGCAGTTGTTAATATAGATATTCCCTATATTCCTACTCCCAAAAAAGCCAAAATTTCGTTTATCACACCATTTGTACGTCCACATATCATATATATTGCATTATTTTTAATCAGTATAACAATAGTCATTATAAACCGAAGATATTTTATTCTTGAAAATGAGCTGATTGCATCTGTAGAAAAAACCTGGGGTATGATTGGCTTTGCTTTTTTGGCATTCATTATGTCGATATTGAGCGTATTTGCAGCATGGTCATCAAAAAATCTGAAGGAAGAAGACCCTTGGGAGAAAATTAGTTTGAACCAAATAAAAACCAGTATAAATAATTAAACAATAAATTCTATGAAAACACTCATCCTTGCAGGAGGTTTTGGAACCCGATTTAGCGAAGAAACGGATTTAAAACCTAAACCCATGATTAACATTGGAAATTATCCAATATTGTGGCACATTTTGAAAATCTATTCGCATTATGGCTATAACGATTTCGTTATCCTTCTAGGATATAAGGGCTATGTTATCAAAGAGTATTTTGTAAACTACTTTATGCACCAAAGCGATATTACTATTGATATTGCCAAAAATGAAGTTCAAATTCTGAATAATAATGCAGAACCCTGGAAAATAACATTAATTGACACAGGTGTTGACACAATGACAGGAGGAAGGATTTTACGAGCAAAGGATATAGTAGGGAACGAACCTTTTATGCTTACTTATGGTGATGGAGTGGGGGATATTAATATTAAAGACCTCGTTCAATTTCATAAAAATCATGGCAAAGCAATAACGATGACTGCAGTTCAACCAGAAGGAAGATTCGGATCAATGGATATTAAAGAAAATGATTCTATGGTGAATAGTTTTATTGAGAAACCAAAAGGTGACGGAAGTTGGATAAACAGTGGATTCTTTGTTTGCGAACCCAAGGTGTTTGATTATATCACTGAAGGTGATACTACAATTTGGGAAAGAGCACCCCTTGAAAACCTTTCAAAAGATGGAGAGTTGTTCTCATACAAGCATTATAATTTCTGGAAACCAATGGACACTTTAAGGGATAATAAAATATTGAACGACTTATGGAACTCAAATCAGGCACAATGGAAAGTATGGTAGATTTTAAAACCCTTTTCGGTGGGGTTTATCAGAATAAAAAAGTTTTGATTACTGGATACACCGGGTTCAAGGGCTCTTGGTTATCCTATTGGCTGAAAATGCTTGGAGCCGAAGTTTATGGATATGCTTTGGCTCCTCCTTCCAATCCTAATCATTTTCGATTATTGGATTTTAATATCACCGAGAAAGAGGGAGACATTAGAGATTACAAAACACTTTCTGCATTTTTAATTGATGTACAACCTGAAATTGTTTTTCATCTTGCCGCCCAGGCATTGGTTCGTGCCTCTTATGATGATCCTATCGAAACTTACTCAACAAATGTGATGGGTACATTGCATCTTTTCGAAGCTTGCAAAAAGATTGAATCCTTAAAAGCCATAGTGAATATTACAAGTGATAAATGTTACGAAAACAAAGAGTGGGTTTGGGGTTACAGAGAAAACGATCCTATGGGAGGTTTTGACCCCTATAGTTCTTCGAAGGGATGTTCTGAAATACTAACAACTTCATTTAGGAATTCGTACTTTAATATTTCAGATTACGGGAAGACCCATAATGTGCTTCTAGGCAGTGCCCGTGCAGGGAACGTGATTGGTGGTGGCGATTGGGCAAAAGACCGTTTGTTACCTGATATTATCAAAGCAGCCTCTATCAATTCCTCTGTTTTTATCAGAAATCCAAATGCAACAAGGCCTTGGCAGCATGTATTGGAGCCGCTAAGCGGATACTTAACTTTAGGATGGAGATTACTCGAAGGGAAAAAAGAGTTTGCCGAAGGTTGGAATTTCGGACCCAATATTGACTGCAATTTGACAGTTGCTGAAATTGTGAACATTTCAAAACCCTATTGGGAATCTATTAGCGTTGAATATAAACAAAGTCAAGCTTATGCTCATGAAGCAAATTTATTGATGCTCGATTGTCCGAAATCCAACAAAGTACTTAATTGGAAACCGGTTTGGAATATCAATGATACCATTGAAAAAACCATTAATTGGTATAAAAACTTTTATCTGTCAAGTTCCATAAATACTCAAAATGATATTTTCGAATATATCATTAAAGCTAAAAAATCAGAATTGATATGGACGATATAAATTTAAAAAATAAGCGAATCCTGATTACCGGAGGCACTGGTTATTTAGGGAAAAACCTTGTCAGTTCTTTGCAAGATTTGGGATCGGACATTTTCATAATTGATCAGAAGAAATTGGGTCTTATAAATGAGTTTTGTATTGATATTTCAGATAAAAATGAAGTTGTAAAAGTCATTAATGAAATTCAACCTCAATATATATTTCATCTGGCTGCATTATTAAATAGAGATCGGGATTTTTTACTTCATGATAAAATCATGCAGGTAAATTATTTTGGAACTGTCAATTTACTATTGGCGCTGAAAGAGATAAAATACGATAACTTCATATTTACCAGCACAAGTGAAGTATATGGAGGAGATAATGTCCCCTATAATGAAACCATGCTTCCTATGCCAGCCTCCCCCTATTCATTAAGTAAATTATATGCTGAAAATCTAATACAGACCTTTTCAACCATAAATAAAAAGCCCTATACTATTTTACGGTTATTTAATTTCTTTGGAAAAAATATGCCTAATGATTTCTTCATTCCACAGCTTTTGAATTCATTAAAACAGGAAGACAGTTTTAAAATGACAAAAGGCGAGCAAACCCGCGATTTTCTCTACTTAGATGATGTAATACAAGCCCTGATGCTTGCACTTAAAAACAAAAAGGCAAATAACGAAATATTTAATGTTTGCAGTGGCAAAAGCATAACCCTAAAGGATTTTGCTTTAGATTGTAAAAATGAATTGAAAAGTAGTTGCCGGATAGATTTCGGGGCATTAGAATATAGAGAAAATGAAGTTTGGAATATGTTAGGTGATAATTCGAAAATAAAAAACATGTTAGGGTTTGAAGTTAACTTTGACATTAAGGAAATGATAAAGGAACTTGTTGTCTGAATATAAATCAATAAATTAAAATGTTATGGTAAAGAAACGGTTGGTAAGGGTATTTTATACAAGTTCTGCACTGATATTAGGAATTGGAATTGTCCTGATTATGTCATTTGCAGGAGATAAATCTCACGGACCTTTAGATAGTTTGTTTTCAAAACTTGGGTTTTTTGTAAAGGATGTTGAAAACAATTTAATCGTAGATAAGCGTTCAGACAACAGATCAGATAAACTGCACTGGTTTGAAAAATATAAATCGAATTCTTATTTAATGAAAAATCCTGATGTTATTTTATTAGGAGCTCATGATAATCAGTCAGATGTTTCATTTAATAGCGTTGTTAATCTGGAGGATTCTTTGCGAATTACTTTTCCTCTAATCCAAATATACCAGGCTTGGGGTAGTAAACCCGAAGAACAATTCCCAAAGGCACAGGTTAAAACAATTTTAGATATGGGGTCAACACCTGTAATCACCTGGGAGCCATGGCTTTGCGACTTTAATGAGGAAGACTACCCACACCTTAGAAAAGTAGAACAAAGGGATTTTAAAGGAATGACTGATGTTGCAAAAGGTTTGTATGATAAGTATATAATACAATGGGCAGAAGATGCCAGGGAAACGAATCAACAAATCTATCTTCGTATGGGACATGAAATGAATGATCCTTACCGATATCCATGGGGCCCACAAAACAATACTCCTAAAGAATTTGTCAATGCTTGGATTCATGTTCATAGAATTTTCGAAAAAGTTGGAGCCACTAATGTGATTTGGGTTTGGGGTCCTCATCCTGCTTATGGATATTTTGATGCATTTTATCCGGGAAATGAATACGTGGATTATGTTGGGATTGGGATACTGAATTTTGGCACTGTAGCTTCCTGGTCGAAATGGTGGACGTTTAAAGAAATGTTTGGTGGTCATTATAAAGAGTTTGCTGCATATAAGAAACCAATTATGATTACAGAGTTTGGTTCTTTAGCTGTTGGTGGAAATCGTAGCAAATGGTTTCAGGATGCTTTGGACAGCATCCCTGAAAATTATCCATTAATAAAATCAATATTATTTTTCCATGTTTCTGATGATAAAACAACAACTCAGCAAACACTTAGTTGGTATTTCAAGTTTGATACTCTATGCACTCATGCTATAACCCGACAGGTTGAACACTGGTTTGTTTCTGAAGTTCTATCAAAAAATAATTTTCTTAAATCTTATATGGGCTTTTTCAAAAAGGAATAAGCTATATTGCAACTTTCCTCCTGCAATATTCTCATAATATAATCTTTTCCCCAGCTGTTTTTCAACTTAGAATAACTATTTCATTGCTTTGCTATTTTTGTTAGTCATAAAACTTTATTCAGTTTTTATCGTTACATCCCATACTAAAACTCATTTAACTTGAAAAAAAAAACAATTATAGGCTTTCTTATTTATTTGCTGTTGTTGGTAAGTACTTCTTTAATTGCTCAAAATAAGTTCACTGTTAGTGGAACTATACATGATGCAAAAACAGGAGAAGCCCTGATTGGCGCCACAGTTTATATTAAAGAACTTCAGAATACGGGTACCTATTCGAATGCTTATGGCTTTTATTCGCTTACGCTGGCGGAGGGGAAATATACGGTGAATACGCAGTTTATTGGTTATAATAAAATTGATACGGTGATTTCATTGCATCAAAACATTAAGATGAATTTCGATATAAAAGAGACCTCAACCACCTTGAAGGAATTGGAGATAAAATCGGACAAAGTGAATAAAAATGTTACTTCAACAGAAATGAGTACTCAAAAGTTGGAGGTGAAAGAAATAAACAGCATCCCTGTGTTTCTGGGAGAAAAGGATATTTTAAAGACCATTCAGCTTTTGCCCGGAATAAAATCGACCAGCGAGGGGAATACGGGTTTTTATGTTAGGGGAGGAGGTTCCGACCAAAATCTTATCTTGCTGGATGAAGCCAATGTGTATAGTCCTTCGCATTTGTTGGGGTTTTTCTCGGTGTTTAATTCAGATGCCATAAAGGATGTAACAGTTTTTAAAGGGGGCATACCGGCAGAATATGGTGGTAGGATTTCATCGGTGCTGGATGTGAAGATGAACGATGGTAACAGTAAAAAATACAAAGTGACGGGTGGCATTGGTCTTATTGCGTCACGACTTACTATAGAAGGACCCATTAAGAAAGATAAGGGTTCCTTTATTGTTTCGGCACGAAGGACTTATGCCGATTTGTTTTTGCCTTTGCTGAATATGGAAAGCCTGAAAAATACTTCGGTTTATTTTTACGACATCAACATGAAGGCCAATTATCAAATTACAGAAAAAGATAGGATTTTCCTTTCGGGATATTTCGGAAGGGATGTTCTGGATAGGACGACTGCTCAAAATTCTGCAATGGGCATCAGTTGGGGAAACACTACGGGTACATTGCGCTGGAATCATCTGTTCAATAGTAAAGTATTCTTAAACAGCTCGGTGATATACAGCAACTATAATAATTTGATTACACTCGGAGCCGGAGATGCTCAATATCAAGTGAAATCGACCATACAGGATTTTGCAATTAAAGAGAACCTAAGCAGCTATATCAGTTCGAAAAACACGTTTAAACTTGGCTTAGAGTTTACCGATCATACTTTCCTACCGGGAGAAGTAACTTTGGGAAGTTCATCGGTTGTCACATCCAATAGAATTCAATTATCAAAAACCATCGAGGCAAAACATGCTGTGGAAGGGGCGGCGTATGTTTCGGACGAAACCACTCTGGGTGCCAGGTGGAAGTTGAATTATGGTTTACGCTACTCGATGTTTGCTGCTATTGGTCCAGGGACAGTTTATTCATACAGCGATGCAGGTCTTGTCTCGGATAGCAATTCCTATAATACAAATGAAGCCATTAAAACATACGGAGGTCTTGAGCCCCGAATTTCTTTGGTGTTTATTATAAATGAAACTTCGTCAATAAAAACCTCTTTTAACAGATTATATCAATATCTGCACTTGCTTTCCAACACCACATCATCCACACCTGTTGATTTATGGGTGCCAAGTAGTGCGATTATCAAACCTCAAATTGGTGACCAAATCGACCTGGGTTACTTTAAAAATTTCGGAAACAATATGTTTGAAACTTCGGTTGAGGTGTACTATAAAACCATGCAAAATCAAATAGAATATAAACCCGGAGCCGATTTGCGCTTTAATAAAACGGTTGAATCGCAATTGCTTTTTGGCAATGGTTGGGCTTATGGTGTCGAATTATTTCTAAAGAAGAAAAGCGGAAGGTTCAATGGTTGGATAGGCTATACCCTGTCGCGCTC
>CAIXTV010000138.1 GCA_903922465.1 uncultured bacterium | reverse complement strand
GGCAGTGTGCATCTCAATTTAGTTTGGGATATGGGAGTAATAAATGATCGGTTTGAGAAAATAATGAAAGCGGTATTAATTGCTGAAAAAAGTGATGTCACAATTGTGGTTGCCGGAATCGAAGAGGGAGAATTCAGAGATCGTGCTTATCTTACGCTTCCCTTATTTCTGGAGTCTATTATATATGAAATTACTTTTATCAATAAACCATTGATTCTTGTTCTCGTAGGAGGCAGTGCCGTTACTATGACCAACGCCTATAATAAAATAGGGGGCATTCTCGACGTATGGTACCCCGGCGATCAGGGGGGAAATGCCGTGGCGGATGTGTTATTTGGCGATTACAATCCTGCAGGACGTTTGCCCATTGCCTTTCCGGTGGATGTGGCGCAACTACCTTACACTTATTATCATAAACCTACCGGTCGTGGAGACGATTACATGAATCTTACCGGCAAACCCCTCTACCCTTTCGGCTATGGTCTGAGTTATACACAGTTTTCTTACAGTGATATGCATTTTTCTAAAAAGACCATTGATAAAACCGATAGCACCATCGTCAGTTTTTCTATAAAGAATATTGGAACGCGCGATGGCGACGAAGTAGTGCAGCTCTACATCAAAGATCTCTTCGCTTCCGTAGCCCGACCCATGATGGAGCTTAAAGGATTTCAACGGGTGCACCTCAAAGCTGGCGAAACGAGGGAGTTTTCCTTCAGCATCACCCCCGAATTACTTAGTATGTTGGATAAAGGATTGAATACTGTGGTCGAAGAAGGGGAATTTAGGATAATGATTGGGGCTTCTTCTAATGATATTCGGCTGAGAGATGTTATATTAGTGAAATGATTTCGACAAATTGGAATTAAGCATTGCCTTAGTGAAAAAGATTGCTTTGCATGAGGATGTTGTTTTGCTAAATTATTGAATATGGATAGTTCAATAAATGTAAATGGGAAAAAGTATTCTAATGATGACGAAATAGCAAAAAATCTAGCCTTAATATTATAAAATTTGGATAAAAAATGTCCCATTTCTAGCAGAAAAGAGTTATTTTCGGGTTTCACTAACATGGCCTGAAACCCAGTATTGTAGGCAAAATAGTGCCTGTTTTTTGAAATACTAATCACTTTTTTGAAATCCTAATTACTTTTTTGAAATCCGTATCAGTTAAATTGAAATCCGTATCAGTTGGGAGCACATCCTAAGCAGTTATAAAGAAGCCCGAAGCACATATCTGCACATCCTAAGCAGTTATTTAGAAGCCCGAAGCACATATCTGCACATCCTAAGCAGTTATATAGAAGTCCGAAGCTCATATTTGCAAATTCTAAGCAGTTATATAGAAGTCCTAATGTGTTATGAAGAAGCCCGAACGATATATTTCGTATAACATCATTCGAAATCATCAATTCTTATAGAATAAAGGCCATAAAAAAAGCGTAACTCAAAGTTACGCTTAATGTATTTTCGAAAACCAATCTTCGAGAAACTAGTCTCTAATTAATTTTATAAAATCCTTATTTCTGTATGAGTAATCTCTTGGTAATATTCAAATTTTCATTGCGGATATTAAGGAAATAGATGCCATCATCAAGAGAATTCAAATTGATTAGTTGTGATTCGGTAGCGAAAATTTGTTTTTTGTACAGCATTTGACCAAGCGTGTTGGTGATAAACAAATATAATTTTCCATTAAAACCTTTACCTAATTCGAGATTAAAACTGCCTGTGTTTGGATTTGGAATTATATTAAAGCTAGGAATAGTGTTTTCGTCAATTCCTGCAATCACATATATAGAATTTGAACCAGGGGATTTGCAACTGTTTACATCGCTCACAACAACATAATATATGCCTGTGGTGATTGGAGTATATGTTTGATTAGTAGCTCCGCTTATGGGCGTAGGAGGAGGAGTTGAATACCATTGATTGCCTACGGGAGATGAAGAGTGAAGAGTTGCGTCGGTTTGAGTAACAAATGGAGTGGTAGGAAGCGGATTTACTGTTATATTTTGAGGAGTTGAAGTTAGATTCCCGCAAGTGTTATAAACATTAACCGTATAGCTCCCAGCTTGATGCACAACATACGTAGAATTTGTATCGCCTATTAAGATAGTTGTATTTTTATACCACTGATAGCGAAAACCCGAACCCGTAGAGGCATTTAATATCACTGAATCGCCCTGACATATAGTTGTATTTCCAGATGGAGTAATATTAGCAACCGGATTATCGAGAATATTAGCCGTTACCAATACGCGAGGACTCGAACAGTTTGCCTCTTTTATTTCCCAATCATAGTAATAGTAATAATAGTTTGTAGGAGCAGTGGTAGCTGTTGAAGATTTTATCGAAAGCTTACCCGGAATTGTAAAAGGATATCCCGCACCAGTTGAAATATTATCGCGATAGAAAGCAGTATTAGTGGTAACTCCTAAACGCAAATCGTTAGCCACAGGCAAATTCAGGTTAAGAGTTATTCTGCTTGTGCCAGCTGGAATTGTTGGAATGGTAACTGAATTTAACACTGCATTAGCACTGTTTCTCAATTGAACAATAACGTTAGTCATTGCAGTTTGAACGTAAACTTTTACTGAAACAAGCTTAACTGCCGAAAAACAATCGAATATTAAGCCCTGATTGGTTGCATTATAGCTTCCA
This sequence comes from uncultured bacterium, assembly GCA_903922465.1. GTDB lineage: Bacteria > Bacteroidota > Bacteroidia > Bacteroidales > CAIXTV01 > CAIXTV01. The sequence continues at coordinate 10,323 of CAIXTV010000138.1, read as the reverse complement.
CTAGTGGTGTTATTATTGGTTTTCCCGGTGTATAATGAAGTTTGAGGAGTTTCGCTTGCCACATAATAATTAGTGATTGTATTTAATACCGGCGTAACGAAAGTTGCTCCTGTATCGAGTAGAGTACCTCCAATAGCTGAATCGTACCAATTCAAAACTGAATTGCCAGAAGCAGTAAGCGTGACAGAAGCAGCTCCACAATGTGTGACAGAAGTGGTTAACGGTGCACTTGGCATGTTAACCGTTATTAAATTAGTCATAGTGTCTACATCATTTCCGAAATTATTGGTAACAGTAAGCATTATGCTGAAGTTACCATTTGAAGTGTAGGCATGAATTGGATTCTGCAAATTAGAAGTTGTTCCATCGCCAAAGTTCCAAAGCCAAGTTAATGGGCCATTTGTAGTTAAGTCGTTAAATTGAACGACTCCTGTGCAGGTAGAAGTTACATTAGCCGAGAAAGCTGCAACGGGAGGAACTGTTGGTGTGGTGCATGTCCAATTTAAATCGAAACCGGAAGCATTAACACCAACATCGCTGGTTTGACGTAGCGTAATTGAACCGCCATTTGATATTATATTAGCAGGAATAGTGCTTCCAGTGAAAGGACTTCCAGCCACCTGTGGGGAAGCTGAAGAAGGGCCATTATAGATATATAAATAATCGTAATTATCTTCGAAACTAAATGAATTAAAATGAACAGTAATATTGTTAGCTCCTGTTGGTGCAATGGTTAAGGTTCCATCAGTGTTGTCAGTATAGTTACCGCATCCACCACTATCATATAAACTACCATTACATGTTGTTATTGTAGTAGCAGTTCCAGAAGTTGGCATGAGAAGAATACTTGCAGCAGCAGGATCGACAGTTATAAAAGAGATTTTTGTGATGCTGTCATTACCACAAGTTCCACCGTAAGAGACTAACTTAACATCGTAGTTGCCAATAGCAGAATAAGAATGCAAAGGATTCATTAGAGTGCTCGTTGTGCCATCTCCAAAATACCATTTAAAGGTATTGGCAAAAGTACTTATGTTGGTGAACTGCACATTTGCAGGAACAGTATTAAAAGTAGCAGGACAAACTGTGAAATCGGAATGCGGTTGAGTTGCAACCCATGCAGCCCCCACGCCAACAGCATGCCATGCATTAGTAACTTGCTGAGCTTCGGGAGAACAACCTCCATAAAGTTCCTGACAAGCCAATAAAGTATAGATTCTAGCATCAGCATATGTAGAAGCGGAAGTTAAATAATAGGCAAGTGCACGATAAGCAATGGCAGCAGCTTTATCAATAGTGATAGAGGTTACAGTGAATGTAGCACCATTATCATTGGTTCCACTTCCCCCAACAGATAACAAATAAAACCAATAATTCACTATGCCAGAGTTTGTATGAACGCCACCATTGTCGCCTCCTGTAAGCGAAGCCCAGTTAGTGCCTAAATAAGTATCCGGTTGATTGTAGGCAGAAGGGTTAGACATGCTGCGAAAAGGGGTTCCTATGTCCTCACCTAATAGCCAATTGCCAGCTAAAGGGGGTTTGCCATAGAATTCGATGCAAGCTCCGAAAATATCGCTAAACCCTTCATTCAAAGCGCCAGATTCAGCCTGATAAATAAGACTTGCTGTATGCTCAGTAACCCCATGGGTTATTTCATGACCGCAAATATCGAGAGTTGTCAAAGGAGAATGGGATGCATCTCCGTCGCCATAGGTCATTTGGGTTCCATCCCAAAAAGCATTTACATAATTGGAGTCACAATGAACATAACTTTTAAGCAAAAACCCATTATTGTCAACACTATTGCGGTTAAACTTGATGTAATAATAATCATAGGTTACCTCAGTTGCCCAATGGGCATCGGTTGCTACTTCATCCATTTGAGCATTTACATTATTCCAGGTGTTATCGGCATCGGTGAAGTCAACAGCTAGGCCATAATCAGTGCCTTTTAATAAGTTATATGTTTCAATACCATTTCCACGGCCTGTTTCTCTAAGACGGAAACTTCCATTATAGCTATCAGTTGTAAAAGTACGAGTTCCACTATAGCGAGTCACGGCAGTACCTGTTGAATTTGTGTTAGTTTCGAAATTTTCGTTGTGAATTCTATCGAGAGCAAACATTAATTCGCCTGTAATGGCATTTACAAAGACATATTTTCTTGAGATAGGCTTAGCAGCGTAAATGTCGAACTTATAAGCTGGATAGAATTTATTTGAAGAGAAGTCCCCCTTTTCGGGAGCCATTACCAATTCGGCCTTAGGATAATAAGTGGCGTTCTCATTAGATGTTGATTTCTTGATAAAAGCTTCTTCTGAAGGAATTTGCCACTTATAAGTAATGGCATCAACAAATTTAATAGCTTTTTCGATGGCTTTTTCTTCTGAAATATATACTTCCTGATTCGATTGAAGGGTAGAAAACAATTTACCGTTTAAGGAAACAAGTTTATTTTTAGAAACATGAAGGACTAAATCGGCTCCCATAATTATTTTAGACTGAAAGGTTTCAGCATATCTGTAATGTGTAAAACCAAGATCATCTTGTTCTGAACGAATAAAAATAAAGCCAATATCATTAGAAATCTTGAAATTATTTTTCAGCCATTTTTCCCAATTGTTGAATTCAATTTGAGAATCAGACATGAATTTGATATAAGTTGGAATAGAAAAACCAGGTTTTAGAATCACTTTCTCTGCTCCTCTCACAATACCTTGTGCCTGAACACCAATGAACTCCTGAGCTTTAATGCCTGAATGAATGTATATAAAAAACACAACTAATACTGTGAAAATCGATTTAGTTTTGGACATAAATAATAAAGTAGATTTGGATTAAAGTTTGGATAAAATGGTTTAGAGAGTTAATTGATTGAAAAACTTCATTTGGCAAAAATACAGATTTTCAAGTCAATCTGCTGAAAACGTGAAAATATAAATTTGATCGTTGAAAACAACGAAAACGAAAGTGATAAATTATAGAGAATTTGATTTAAAAGCTAACATCATAAGCGCATCCATATCAAAAGTGAGAGACATATAATCTTTGCATAAGGTGAATTAAATCAGAATATTTAGCGGAAACAATTTCGAAAAGCGATTTGCTTAAATGATGGTATATAATGCTATTATTTATTGGCAATGTTTATTCCAATCAAGTGGCAAACTTTATCATTTGATAAACTAAGGTGAATTGAAATAAAAAAAGCCTTTGAGGGTATCCCACAAAGGCTTGTAAATTTGTACATTTAAAGTTTATTGCCAAGTACTTATTATAGCATAATCCTCAGCAGTAAGTCCAGTGTTATTGGTAATTTTCCAAACATAAGATTGAATATCTCCAACGTGTGCGGCTAAAGAAATTTTACCTTTTAAAGCAGCAATAAAACGATTCATTTGATCATTATTGCTTACAACTTTATATGTGTAAATAGAATTTGCATTAGGTGCATGGAAATTAAGATTAGAGCAAAATGATTTCAAACAAAGTAATAGAGTGTCTCCTCCAGGAATGGTAACGGTGTCAGGGATAATAACAATACCTGATTGAGTTGTGTCAATAACAGTAGAATCGTTAAGACTTTTATTGCAAAAAACCAAACCAGCAGGAAAAACAAAAGATGAAGCATTTGAACTTGTATTATATAACTTCATATAAAGATCAACATATTGGCCAATCCCATGAGTAATATAATTGCTTTTTGGTGCATTGGCAATATAATTTTGCCAAGCTTCAACTGTTTTTTTACCAACAAAGCCAGATTTGCCTGGGAATCCACCATATATTTCACCAATAACTTTGATGTTATTTGGTAATACATAAGTTACACCTGAGGGTGTACCACCGTGAGACCCAAAACCAGCTAAACTTGCAGTGAGACCAGTATTTACTGTAACATCTACAGGAGGATTCTTATCCTTACTACAGGATATTACAAATAAAACTAAAAAAAATAAGGACGCAAATGAGAGTGTTTTTTTCATGATTTTCATTGTTAATTATTAATGCGACAATATTACAAAATATAATTTGATTAATCAAGGATATTGAAAATTATTTTTCTTAAAACTGAATTCTGATAATTTCTATTGACTTTCTTTAAAATATTCAGAGAAATAATTACTTTTGTTACTTAAACCATTTAGCATGAAATATTTTAAAGCATTAATTGTCTCAATCCCTTTCTTTTTAACGTTTAGTGTATTAGCCCAAACCAACGACACTGTAGTCGTACAGGCTTTTTCCTTTGGATCTCCGCAAGATGCATGGTTCACTTTCCCTTCTGATTCTATCCGATTTGAAAAGGTTTACATGAAGTACACCCTAAAGTGTAATCCTGCACAAAGTCCTGCATGTGGAGAATGGGATTATCAAACTTACACCTATTTATATGACCATACAGGATTTTTAGATTCATCTGTTATACACCAAGCTTTGTTTAAAGTAAATGGTTCAATTGCAGATACTATTTCCTTTATGAACACACCTTCCTATTCATATAATAGTAGTTGGCAGCACTTCATCACCTATACTGACACAACTTCTTTTAATTCACATCAGGTGGGTAATGGAATTATCACACACAATCACCCTTTTGGAAGCTCTGACCCTGTTTCAAGAACACAATATCTTTGGAAATCAAATGAATTATCTGCAGCAGGGGTAAATCCGGGGAGTTTAACAGGAATGAGTTTTTATTTACAGTCCCTTGGAGGTGGATTGCGAAACCTTAGAATACAATTTAAGCAGACATTACTCGATTCTCTTTCATCTGCCACGATAAACGATTCGTCCTATGTTGAAGTATATTTTAAGAATACTCAATTTAACTCAGTCGGTTGGAATAGCATTCAGTTTACAAATCCTTTTAATTGGGATGGAGTCTCTAATATTCTAGTGAGCATTACATATGAAAATGAACATATGAGCATTGACAATAAGGTAAAAGCAGATTCTTTGGCTTATCCTTCATGCCTTATAAACAGCGGAAACGATAGGGTTGCATCCTTTAATAATTTTGCATTGGTTTCCATCCCTCTAAACATGCAGGTTGCTGCATTGGATTCATTTGTCACAGTGGCTGTTTGGGTGTATGGTTCATCCAGCCTTCAGCCTCAAGCAGGAAGCTGTTTTGAAGCAGTAGATAGTGTTGGAAACAGAATATTGAACTCGCATTTGCCATGGTCAAACAGCAATGTATATTGGGATGCGGGCTTTGCTTCAGGAGGGTATGATAGAATCAATAAATCGGCCACCGCAAGTGAAATAAAAGGGCAATGGAATTTCTGGACTTTCACGAAAAATGTAGCTAACGGCTCAATGAAAATATATTTGAACGGAAACCTTTGGCATAGTGGGACAGGTTTAAGTAAACGAATGAAAAACATAAAAACTTTTCAATTAGGAAAAGGAAATTGGGCGGGAGCTGCTTCTTATGAAGGCAGAATGGACGACTTTGCAGTGTATAACATTGAACTCGATTCAACTGCCATCCGAAACATCTATAACACACATCAAATTGCCAATGGGCCTTACAGTCAGAATCTGGTTTTAAATTATAATTTCAATGATGGGAACCATGCAAGCCTTGCAGATGCCGCACCTGGAAACCACCCCCCTGCCCTTCTTGTCGGGGCAACTAATCCTTTGAAGCCTTCAGATGAATTAAATAAAACTGAGTTTCATTCATCGAATATTCGCCCTAACGTAATATTTGAACAAGGTGCTTTTACTTCTCAGATTGATTCGGTTATGGTGATTGATTCTATTGTTAAGCCAAGCATGCTAATTGTATATTATTCAGATAGCATCAATAATCCTGGGGTTGCCACTGACACTTTGATAGTTTGGCCAACTTATTACCATAACTATATTTACAATTCGCTGGGTATAGCTATTGATTCAACCTTGGCAACTCCTGACAACTCCCTTTATCTTACTTATTATGATCATTATAATATTTTCCCTGAAGTGAACCGATATGAAATGGCACGTTATATTACTCCTTACGGGAATAACTTAAGTCTGGGAAATGGCTGGACTTGGACTTTCGATGTAAGTGATTATGTTTCGAAGCTGCACGACAGTGTTCACATTGCAGCAGGAAATTGGCAGGAGTTGCTCGACATGAAATTTGTGATGATTAAAGGAATTCCCCCGAGGGATGTCATTGACATTGTGAATTTATATAATGGTACTTTTAACTATGGCCTTGCAAATGACCCAATCGACAATCATTTGCCTGCTTTAAGAAGAAAAATAAACTCAGATGTATCAGGGGCTAGGTGGAAATCGAGAATCACGGGGCATGGAATGGATAGTCCTAGTAATTGTGCTGAATTTTGCCCTAAAAGCCACTATTTTAAAGTAAACGATGTAACACAATACACTAAGTTGGTATGGCGCGACAATTGTGATGTCAATCCGCTTTATCCCCAAGGAGGCACTTGGGTCTATGATAGAGCAAATTGGTGCCCGGGGGCTGAAGTTTGGACTTACGACATGGAACTTACCCCCTTTATCAACCCAGGCGACTCCCTTACCTTAAATCATGATGTGCAAGCTTACATCAACACCAGTGGCTGGGACAATTATCAGATAGAAGACCAATTGGTAACCTATGGCCCTCCAAACTTTAATTTAGACGCTGCACTTGAAAACATCATCTCTCCAACAACTGATCAAATGTACCTGAGACAAAACGCTATCTGTTCTCATCCTATTATCGTAATTAAAAATACGGGCAGCCTCAATCTTACAAGTTTAAAAATAACCTATGGAATGGAAGGAGCCACACCTTCAGTTTTCAATTGGGTTGGCAATCTGGCTTTCGCCGAATCAGAAACCGATACATTGGGTGCATTTAATTGGGTGCATGGTGCTGGAAAATTCACTGTGAGCATTAGTGAACCCAATGGTGGAATAGATCAGTATGCAAACAATAACACTTTGGTGAGCAATTTCACTTATCCTTCTTTAATGCCTTCAAGTTTTGTAATTGAAGTGAAAACAAATAATTTCGCTTATGAAAATCAATACACTGTTAAAGATGATGCAGGCAACACCATTCTACTTCGCAAGAATTTAACCGCAAATACAGTTTATAAAGACACCCTACATCTTACCGATGGTTGTTATGAGTTTAACTTTTTAGACTTAGGCGAAGATGGTTTAAGTTTTTGGGCTAATACCGACCAAGGAAGTGGGTATGTCAGATTCCGTCAGGCTACTTCTATTGGGATTATTAAAACTTTTGGCGGTGATTTTGGAGGGCAAATTTACCAACAATTTACCGTCGGCTTAACAAATCCCACCAACGACATCAGTATTATATCAAAAAATGAAATGTTTGTGTATCCTAACCCTGCAAAGGGTCAAATTAATATCGATTTTAATCTTACGGAAAAGAAAAATGGGGATATTGAAATATTTACGCTCACCGGATTACAAATTTATAAAACTTCTTTTCAAAATATTTCTTCAGGAAGTTTCGAAACCGATTTAAGCAAATTCGGAGCTGGAGTCTATATTGTTAAACTTATTTCAGGTGGATATCAGACGGTTAAAAAAGTTGTGATATATTGATATCATATTTATCAAACTAAATGCTTTTAGTAATAAACTAAGATATCAATTGCTCATAATCGAAAAGAAAAGTTTTTTTTTATTTAACTGACTGACAAAGTCAATTAATTTATATCTTTACAGCATATTTTCTCATGAGATTTTTATGTAATAGATTTATTTCATGATGAAAATATTTATGGCATTTCCTGATATTATTAATTAAAACAACCATCAGTTTAGAAAGTCAGAAAAATGAAAAAAACAATTATTCTTTTACTTGTCTTATTTAAAATAACTGCCGGGTTTTCTCAGTTATTTACCTTTAATGGTTCGGCCACCTATAACGGAGGCGAATGTTACACTGTTTGTCCTGACCTCTTAAATAGTGTAGGTTCGATGTGGAAAAACACTCAAATCAATTTGACTCAACCTTTTGTTTATGACTTTTCCTTAAATTTCGGCACTAAAGACGCCAATGGAGCAGACGGGATTGCATTGGTTATTCAACAGGTTGGACTAAACGCATTGGGTGCGCAAGGCATGGGGATTGGTTACACAGGTTTGAATATGTCGCTCTGTATTGAATTCGATACCTATCAAAATAGTCCTTTCGATCCTGTAGCTGACCATATTGGCGTACAAACCAATGGGATTGGGAATCATCAAACGGTTGCCAACACCTTAACTGCAGCTGTTTCTCTCCCTGCTAACATTGAAGATGGCATGCCTCACCCTGTGAAGGTAACATGGGACCCCACTTACGACAGTTTAAAGGTATATTTTGATTGTATTTTGCGTGTGGCTATTCAATACAATATTGTTCAAAACATTTTCAGCGGTAACCCTTTGGCATGGTGGGGATTTACTTCTGCAACTGGGGGGTCGTCCAACACTCACGTTGTATGTTTTGTTGACACCCTTCAGGCAAGAGCCGGAAACGACATCTTGGCCTGTCAACCTGTGCAATTAAACGGAATTGTTACGGGTGTTCAACCCATTACTTATTCCTGGGCGCCGGCTTTGGGCTTATCAAATCCAAATATTCTTAACCCTGTTGCAAATCCTGCTACCCCTACCAATTATGTATTATCGGTGAGCGATGGTTGCGGCTTTGTTGCCAGAGATACCATCAAAGTAACTGTTGTTAACATGACTGCAAATGCCGGAACCGACAGAACCATTTGCTCGGGCGATACGGTGGTTCTGCATGGCAGTGGAGGCATTTCCTATTCGTGGACCCCTGCTGCCAGTTTAGTTACTTCCAACATCCAAAATCCCAACACCCTGCCGCTATTAAACACTACTACTTTCACTGTTATGGTCTTCGACACCAATGCCTGCTCGGCTAGCGATAATGTGTTGATTACGGTTAATCCTTTGCCTGAAATTCAAGCCATGGGTAGCACCATTTGTTATGGTGACACGGGTACGGTTACCGCAATTTCGGATGTAAACAACACAAGCTTTATCTGGTATCCAGGTGCCGACACCACCAATCCTGCATCCTTCTCTCCAAATGCAACAACCATCTATACCGTTATTGGCGATCGTTATGGTTGTAAAGATACCACTAGCACGACTATCACAGTTAACCCCTTACCCTTCATTACCATCAACAGTCCTTCTATTTGTTTGGGAGGCGATGCCGTGCTCAGCGCAAGCGGAGCAACTTCTTATGTTTGGAATGATGGAAGCACCTTCAATCCTTATACTGTATCCCCTTTTCAGACCACAACTTATTCGATTACGGGCACCGATGCCAATGGTTGTTCTGATACAACTTCCACTTTGGTCACTATCAACCCTAATCCTACGGTTATTGCCAATCCCGCTTACATGTGCGAAGGCGATTCGGCCACAATAACGGCCACCGGAGCCATTTCTTATGTCTGGAACACTGGCGACACCTCCCCTTCCATCACAGTGAACCCCTCGACTACCACAGTGTATACTGTTACTGGCAGCAATTCGTTTGGATGCGTGGGAACCGACACGGCCAATGCCCTTGTTTACCCCACTCCTATTATAGACTTTATTGCAAATCCGTGGGCTGAGCAAATCGATAACCCAATTATATTTACGGGAAGTGCAAATGTGCCCGTTGTGCTATGGCAATGGAGCTTTGGAGATGGTTTTACTGATAATAGTGGCGATGTTGTTACTCATACCTATGCAAACGACGGGACTTTCCATGTTACCCTCAACATTACTTCTGACCACTCTTGTTTGAGCACCATAACTCATGATGTGATTATTGAACTGGACATGCAATTCCCTAATGTTTTTACGCCTAATTCGGATGGCACTAACGACACCTTCGAAATTGTGGGCTTAAAACCCGATAAGGAAAACAAACTTCAGGTTTTTAACCGCTGGGGCAAAAAGATTTATGAGAAAGAAAGATATGATAATTCATGGACTGGCGAAGGTGCTGCTGATGGCACCTATTACTACATCTTTTCGTGGAAAAGCTATACTCAAGGGAAAGAATTAAGCTACTCTAACACCGTAACTATCATAAGATAGTCATTAAATTGACAAGGGACAATTGATCATTGACAATTGAGCTTATCAATTGATTTACTACTCTTTAAACATCATTTAGTGTTTCAATAACACCCGTTTTTAGGTCAAACAATTGAGTTCGCAAGTCAAACAATTGAGTTCGAAAGTCAAACAATTGAGTTCGCAAGTCAAACAATTGAGTTCGCAAGTCAAACAATTGAGTTCGAAAGTCAAACAATTGAGTTC
>CAIXTV010000137.1 GCA_903922465.1 uncultured bacterium | reverse complement strand
ACTTTACGAAAGTCATTTAAGACTTAACGAGAATCTATTAAGGCTTCGGATGAGTCTTCTTTCATTTCACGAGAGTCTATGAAGGCTTCGCGAGAGTCTTAATATACTTTGCTGAAGTCTTAAAAGGCTTCATGAGAGTCTTAATATACTTCGCGAGAGTCTAAATATACTTAAATTTCAAATTTGTTAAATATTTCCAACGCACTTATATCCTTTGCGTTATAAATCGTGTATGTAAATTATTAACTTAAAAGGCAAAAAAAGAGTCCGAAAAATACTTATAAAAAGCAATTTCCAGGTAATTCCGTTTAAGAACTGTATGCGCCATCAAAAGTCACTACGAGTGGCGAAAAAATCCGTGCGAATTTTTTCAAGAAATGTGTGTGCGGCAAAAATAATCATCTGATTTCTTTAAATGAATTCTCATTTACAAACTGAACATAAATAATTTCTTCAATGGTTTAAAAGAATAATTCTTGCATTTGCATAATTCAGAATATCGTTTAACTGAAATTAAATCTATTTCTAAAAAAAAAGAGGGGAAACTACTCCCCTCTTTTCAATAATATCAAACTAAGGATTATCGAATCATCAGTTTTTTGGTGGTAGTTTCCTTACCTGAAGTTAGCTGAACAAGATAAACTCCTTTTGCATAATCTGAAAAATCGAAAGAAGTATTAAATATGCCATTGGTGCTTAAATTTTGAGTGTAAATAATTTTCCCCATTACATCATAAACAGCAACATTAATAAGCTCGGCATTAGGGCCATTAATAGCAAAATTCACCATCCCATTCGAAGGATTTGGATAGATGTTAACATCATTTCCATTAAGTGTTTCTTGAATAGGAATTCCGGCACTTACATCATGGTATTTTAAAATAGAATTGATGGTTTGTGCTGCATCATAGTTGCCAACCCATCCGGTGGTTACATCAGCAAAAGCTACTGCAAGGCATTGAATGTTGGTTCCAGCAGGTTGCAAAAGTGCATCTGTGAAATCGGTCCAATTGCTTCCACCATCGGTGCTCCACGAAACACCAGATGCAGTGGCCGTAGAAGGAGATGTAGAAACAAATTTGTTAGGAGTCCCTGGGATATAGGTCATTGCATAATCATAAAAAGTTCCTGCAGGTGCAAAAGAATTCCAAGTGGTTCCACCATCAGTGCTAACTTGCCAAACCCATGCAGTTGAAGTTGAAGTGGCTAAGGATGCGCATAAGATGTAATTAGCACTGGAAGCATAAATTTTTATGCTGGCCAATTGTGCAGTGCTCGTAAAAGGAGAGGCTGGAGTTACGGCCCAATGTATGCCATAATCAGTAGTTTTTAAAACCCTTCCATGGTCGGTCATTATAAAACCAATGCCCGTTCCTGGAACTATTGAAGCACAATCATAGCCATTGTAACCATATTCAGCAGCTGGCGAAGGAGCTACTGAAGTTACAGCAGGAGTCCATGTGGTTCCGCCATCAGAAGTAGTATAGATTTCGAAAACTTTGGGGGTTCCTGTTGGGTCGCCATAGCAAAAACCTTTATTGCTATCCCAAAAAAGTACGCCATCAGCAAAAGAAGTTGCCGAATTTAAAACGCCTGTAATAGGTGCCCAGGTAGTTCCGCCATCATATGTACCCCAGAAAGAAGCTACACTCGAAACCGTATCTAAAGAGGCAACAAAAACTTTTAAATCGCTGCTGGCAGCAAATGCACTTGGCATAATAGTGCCTGTTAGACCAATAGAACCTGTTGTCCATGTGGATCCTCCATCAGTTGTTTTCGAAAACACTTTAAGCCTTGAATCGCCAATGCCGCTTCCGTTAAAACCTTTAACCCAAACTGTAGTTGCGTTAACAATACTCATTTGGTCAACCCCAATAGAAGTTCCTGTGAAATTTGTGTTTTGTTGTGTCCAGATTTGTGCATTAGAAATACAACTAATGCCTACAAATGCTGATAAAAAGAATAATTTTTTAATCATGATTTAATATTATATTGTTTTTTTAAGGATGAAATCCCCTCACCTTATGGGGCGCACATCAATGCCGCATGCGTTGGCTTGTTTTAAATTTCCGCTGCTTGAAGCGGGAAAATTGGATAAATGTTAGCCTTTAATAGAGCAACATTTGAGTGTATTCGCACTGTTGATGCAAGCTTTGTGTAATTATCAAACACACTCACGCAGAGCTTAGCTTTCGAATAATTTAGGTTGAATTTTCATTTTTTTTATGGTTTTTTGGTTTAATTTGTAAAAACAAAGATAGTATATTTTTAATCCGACCAAATAATTTAATCTAATAATTACAATTTCACAATTCAATTCGGGTTTGATAACTCATATTAAAAGTCATGCGGTGCAGCGAAGTTGTCCCAAAAACAGAGATGGCTTTTCTGTGCTCTAATGTGGGATAAGCTTTGTTCTTTTTCCAGTTATATTGCGGATAAATATCATGCAGATTTGACATAATTTCATCACGTTTTGTTTTAGCAAGAATTGAAGCGGCTGCAATGGATTGATAAATTCCATCGCCTCCAATAATGCAATGATGGGGAATGTTGTTATATGGTTTAAAGCGATTTCCATCGATTAGTAAAAGTTCAGGATCAAGGCTAAGGGCATCCAAAGCCAAATGCATCGCCTTAATAGATGCCGCAAGAATATTTATTTTATCAATTTCTACATTATCAACTATCCCCACCGACCAAGCAAGTGCATTTTCAATAATATAATGTTTAAGAATTTCGCGCTGTTTATGAGTGGTTTGTTTCGAATCGTTCAACAAAGGGTGAAAAAACCCTTCAGGCAACACCACAGCTGCAGCCACCACAGGTCCTGCGAGGCATCCTCTGCCAGCCTCGTCGCAACCAGCTTCCAAGAGGCCAAAGGTGTGGTTTTTAAGTAGAGATACTATCTTTTTTTCTTTCATTTTCTTCGCCCAAAAATAGATATTCTTTCCAAAATAAAGCATTTTTGCATGAATGAAATTATTTTTTCTAAATTAGCCACCCATTTAATCATTAAAAGACAACAAGTGAAGAAAACTATTTTTACCTTATTATTGTTCTTACCCGCCTATATTTTCGGGCAGGTAGATAACGGTCAACTTTCAGCTGATGAAATTAAATACAGAGATTCTATAGCGGCTTTAAATCTTCAAAACAAGCAATTGGTCGAAGCACAGGAAAGCTATAACCAGGGAATCGCCAAATATCAGACAAAAGATTTTCAAGGAGCCATCCAACAATTCGACAAAGCCTTACTACTTAAACCCGATTTCGGGAAAGCCATGTACAATAGGGCGATTGCCAAGTACGATGCCAAGGATTATCAGGGCGCTTTAAACGATTTTGATAAAGCCATTCCCATTTTTGAAGACCCTTTGAAAGCGCGCTTTAAAAAGGCACAAACTGCAGTAATGACAAATGATTTCAAGCTTGCCGAAGGAGTTTATCAGGAAATCATCAAGTCGAATCCTAACGATTATACTGCATGGTATGAAATGTGCGGAGTGAGATTTTTGGCCGGCAACTATTCAGATGCCTTAAATGCTATCAATAAATCATTAGAAATTAAACCCGACAATGCCAAAGCTCTTAACGACAGAGCTAGTTGCAAGCGCAAACTCGACGATTTGCAAGGAGCTGTTGCTGATTTGGAGAAAGCTTTAATAATCGATTCAAAACAGGCTTATATTTATAACAACTTGGGAAGCACACGAAAAAAACTCAAAGACTTTCCTGCCGCAATAACGGCTTATTCAAAAGCCATTGCCGTTGATCCCAATTACTTTTTCGCTTACAATAATCGCGGAACGGTTTACACCGAACAAGGAAACTACGAAAAAGCCCTCCCCGATTTTGAAAAAGCTTTGCAATTGAATCCTGATTATGCCATCTCTTATAATAATAAAGGTATAGTGTATAATCGAAAAGAAAAATATGATTTGGCAATTAAAGAATTCAACAAGGCTATTGAAATAAATCCTAGCTATGGAGTTGCCTTCCTAAATCGTGGAATTGCAAATGAAATGAATGGGGATGCCGAAAAAGCTTGCTCCGATTGGGCTAAAGCCAAACAGTTGGGAGTGCAACAAGCAGGGAATTATCAATCACAGGAATGCGAGTAATTATCACCAATATCAAATAAAAGCCAAATGAAACATATTATAACCACAATAACTTTATTATTATTCTTTTACTTCTCAATTGCTCAAAATGTCGAATTTAAATCTTCCAATTTTAAAGGGAATAAAGAAGGTTTAAAAGCTGCCGAGGAGAATATCAAAAAAGCTGATGAGATGCTCGAAAAAGGAGAACAAGCATTAATCCTTCATCAGGAATCACCAAAACTTTTTGCCGATGCATTGGCCCTTTATACAAAAGCAAATGAGTTTAATCCAAACAATGCTGAATTAAATTTTAAAATGGGAAAATGTTTTCTTCAAACATGGAAGAAGCATTCGGCAATTACCCAACTGGAAAAATCACTACAACTTGATCCTCAAATTGCTTCCGACATCTATCTTTACCTTGCACAGGCCTATACTTATGATAATAAATTCAAAGAATGTAAAGCACAATTGGACTTATACAAAACTAAAGCTCGTGAAAAAGATCTCGAAAAGAATAAAGATCTCATCAATAAAATTTATGCCGAATGCGATACGGCAATAAAACTAATTCAGAAACCAATTAAAGCGTCTATTCAAAATCTAAAGGAAATCAATTCGCCTTATCCTGATTTTTGTGCTTCAATTTCTGCAGATGAATCTATGCTGATTTTCAATTCAAAAAGGCCGGGCACCATGGGAGGGAAAATGGGTGAGGATGGCTTTAATACTTCTGATGTTTTTGTTAGTCATAAATTAAAAGGGAAATGGTCGGATCCATCCGCCATGGGTTCTTCTATTAATACTGAAGGACAAGACATTTGTGTGGGCCTTTCTCCTGATGGTCAAAAAATGTTATTATGTAAAAATACAAGTGGCAACTATGATTTGTACTTCTCATCCTTAGAAGGAGACTCATGGAGTGAATTGGAGAAAATGCAGGAAGGTAAAATCAATTCTCAGTACAACGAAACTCACGCAAGCATTAATTATAATGGAACAATAGTTTATTATGTATCTGATGATCCATATGGTAACCGCGGTGGAAAAGATCTTTTCTTTAGTGGACTTGCCAACCCCAGAATAAATTTATGGGGAAAAGGACAAACTGTTACCAGTGATATAAATTCGAAATACAATGAAAATAGCATATTTATTCATCCCGATGATAATACTATTTACTTTAGTTCTCAAGGGTTCAATTCAATTGGAGGATATGATATTTTTGTCACTAAAAGAGTTCCGGGAGGTTGGACAAAACCTGTTAATATGGGGTATCCAATAAACACTCCTTATGATGAAACCTATTTTGTTATGTCAGCAAATGGGAAATATGGCTATTTAACCTCTAACAGAGAAGAAAATGGTCAGGGAGAGGAAGATATTTATCGTGTTAAGTTCCTAGGTAGCCTTAAACCTGCTATTTTAGACAATGAAGATCATTTGTTGGCAAGTTTTGCTTTGCCAGTTCCAGAGTCTAATCTCGAAGGAGCTGTGGATATTGATGCGAAAAACCTTACTGTTCTAAAAGGTAGAGTTCTAGATGCTTTTACTATGAAAGCAATTGCAGCTGAAATTGAAATCACCGACAATGTAAAGAATGAAGTGAAAGGAGTTTTTGCATCAAATAGTTCTACAGGTAAATTCCTTGTTTCAATGCCATCAGGGACCAACTATGGCCTTAATGTAAAAGCAAAAGATTACTTATTCTTTTCTGAAAACTTTGATTTACCCAAGCTAAGCGATTATCAAATGGTTGAAAAGGATATTTTACTAACGGGAATGTGTATTGGTTGTAAAATTGTTTTAAGGAATATCTTTTTCGATTCGGGGAAATCTACTTTACGTCCAGAATCAACAAACGAATTATCGAGATTAGTACAACTTATTAACGACATTTCTAAGGTAAAGCCTAATGTAAAGATTGAAATATCAGGCCACACAGATAATGTGGGAAGCGAAAACGCCAATCAGGTTTTGTCGGAAAGCAGGGCGAAAGCAGTGGTAAGCTATTTAATTACTCAAGGAATAAGTGCTTCGAAGCTTACCTTTAAAGGCTATGGTTCAACAACTCCTTTTACCAAAAATGATACTCCTGCGAATCGTCAATTAAATAGACGAACAGAATTTAAAATTTTAGAATAATGATTATTCTGCTAAGGAATATCTATTTTATTGCCAGAGTTTTGTTTTTCGACAATTAAACTATCTGATAATCAAGAAATATAAAGCAAAACGCATTACTAATTACAATTAAAAAACTTTTCGGATTTGAGACTATGAGTGATCATAAAAACAGAAAAACACATATAATTTTGAAAAAACTTGATTTTCTGAAATATTATATCGTATTTTGCACTCCGAAATATATCTTATAAACCAGGTAAACAATTAACATTATGTCTAGGATTTGTCAAATAACAGGAAAAAGAGTATTAAGTGGAAACAATGTTTCTCATTCCCATATTAAAACCAAAAGAAAATTTTATCCAAACCTTCAAACAAAAAAATTCTATCTTGAAGAAGAAGATATGTGGATTACTTTAAAAGTATCTACTTCAGGAATTAGAAACATCAACAAAAAAGGTTTAGCAGCTTGCCTTAAAGAAGGTATTGTTAAAGGATATATTCAATAAAAGAAATTAAATGCTTAGAAAACTGCCTCTTATTCAGGCAGTTTTTTTTTGCCTTTTAATGACTATTTGTATCAGAATTCAAAACTTTGGGCATGACAAAAACACTTGACTGGGGAAACAGAAGATATAATGCATTTGCCGACAGATTGAAAGACCGCTTTGGATTTCGCCTCCAAAAACTCACCATCGATGCAGGTTTCACCTGTCCCAACCGCGACGGCACTAAAGGCATAGGCGGTTGCACTTATTGTAACAACGATGCTTTTAACCCCTCCTACTGCCACCCCGAAAAAAGCATTGCACAACAACTAAGCGAAGGAATTGAATTTCACAAAAAACGCTATCGTCGCGCTACATCTTTCCTCGCCTATTTTCAGGCATATTCAAATAGCTGGGCTCATCTTAAGCAATTAAAGCAAATCTACAGTCAGGCATTGGAGTTTGAGGATGTGAAGGGAATTATAATAGGGACTCGTCCCGATTGCATCGACGAAGCCAAACTGGATTATTTTGAGGAACTTACTAAAACCCATTTCGTATCCATCGAATATGGTATTGAATCGTGTTACGACACCACCTTGCAACTCATCAACCGCGGGCATGACTTCAAAACAGCCGTGGAAGCCATTCAAATGACAGCAAATCGGGGAATACATATTGGTACACATCTTATTTTTGGTCTTCCCGGAGAAAGCAGGGAAGAAATGTTAGCCCAGGCAGAAATCATTTCGCAACTGCCCATCAACAGCATCAAATTTCACCAATTGCAAATTATTAAAGACACTGCTATGGAAAAGGATTACACATTACATCCCGAATCCTATATCTTTTTTTCTTTGGATGAATATATCGACTTTGTAATTGATTTCATCGAACGCCTCTCCCCTGCCATTGCCATCGAACGCTTTGCAGGCGAAGTCCCCCCACGCTTTCTGGCAGGTCCCGGTTGGGGTTTAATCCGAAACGATCAAATTAATATTCTTATCGAAAAACGATTGGAGGAAAGAGATAGTTGGCAAGGGAAATATTTTCAGGCAGAGGCAAAGCTTTTTAATTCATGAAAAGACTCATCTTAGTGTATCTTAGAGCCTTTGAGACTTTCTGTAAGCCACCCTTCACTAAATCGCCCAAATAGAAAGCCCAAACATTTCATTTCCTTGCTTTTTCATTATTAATTCCCATTGTCAATTCTCCCTTGTCAATTCTCAATTCCTCACCACCTTCCTCCAAAACACCCCATCTCCCGTCTTCAGCAACACAATATATATTCCCGTAGCAAAATGGCTCACATCCACCTTAAACTCTTTATTATTAATTACCGCCGAATACTGCACCCCTCCCTGACTATTTAAAACACTCAATTGAGCATCTTTATAGTATTGAGGCAAACTAATATTCACAAAATCATCCGCAGGATTAGGAAAAACCTTCATCGGGTTTTCCTTAACCTCATCTATGCCAATGCAACTATTAATAGTAAGAACAATAGTATCCGTCCAATAACATTTCCCATCATATACCACCACAAACAAACTATCGGTGCCTGCAGCAGCATAATTCACCGTTTGCGTGTTAGTATGATTCCCATTCCCCCACACATAATACACATTATTAGGATTCCCAATCAGTTGTATATTAGTATTAATACAAAACGCAGTATCCGGTATCCCACTTGTAGGCTTCACTTGCACTGTATCATCACACTGATTATTAAACCTTGCCAGATAACTCACTCCCCAATCTGACACTTGATGACCACCAAAATCCAAACTGGTCCCCAACGTCCCTCCAACCCACATATTACCCAATGGGTCTAATTGAGTTTCATAAGGATTTGTTGGTGGATTATTTACCGTGCCCCTCAATACATTTTTAACATCCATCAATTCTCCCTGCATATTCCATTTGCAATAACTGTATCCAACAGAATTAGTTGGTTTTATTAACCAGGAGTTTTGAAAACGCATTGAGTCAACCCACAACATACCCCCATAAATTGCATGATTATGATAGGTAATGTTTCCTAAATAGCTACTTCTTGTGACTGGTGATACCATTTTATTCAAAAAATTACCGTTTTCATCATAGACTGCAATAAAACCCATATTGCCAGCCCCAGGACTAAAATAATAATTGTATGGTGTAGTCAAAGTATCATTAGGGGTAAATAAAACGCAATCATGGGTATATTTAGTTTTTGATTGACCATAACCCGAAACAAATATCTTATGCTCATCTACACTATAAGCTAAAGAAAACCCACTTGCATTTGCCGAACGGTTTAAACTATCAGGAGTCTAATTAGTTGTATGTTGCAGCCATTGAATGGTGCCCGAAGTATCCATTTTCATCAGAAACATCATTCCATTAGGTGTATTATTAAATGTAATTCCATGTATATTATCAAACATAACCGTTTCTGGTGAGGATATAAATTTATCGTAAGTGTATAAATATAAACTTCCAGTATAATAAATATTTCCTGCATCATCTGATACTACGTCACTATAAGAAACCATTGGTTGAATACCCGGACCAGTTAAGGCTGTTACCAAGGGTTTATACCATAATAATTGAAATTGAGGGGATAATTTATACATTATAAGTTGACCCTTGTATAAATAAGATAATGAATCAGTAAGTGCTGTCGTATCAGCATATAAAACATATTTATTACTACTATACGTTCCTAATGAACTTATAACATAATAGTTCCCAGCTTCATCAATGTGGAATGCTGATGGATTTGGAGTAGTCAATACATTTAGCCTTGTGTTATATGATAAATATTTTTTCTTTAGAATATTTCCATTCAAATCAAGACTAATAATCATATCATAGTAAGAACTAGGGTTCCATGGGAAAAACATTTTCCAATATTGCCAGCCAAGCCATTGTTGCGTAATTATTCCTCCATATACAGTCGTATCTAGAAAAAAAGTATTATAATAATTATCAATAGTCACATTACCCCATATATATAATTTATTATTTTTAATAGTCATAAAATGGGCTTCGTCATTATTTACTTGCGAATTGATTGCTCTATACCAAGCACAATGCCCATCGGGAGTAAATTTAGCAATATAAGCATTTGCATCATGTGAGGCAAACCATGGCAGTTCCATGGTATCTATTTGTGTCCCGTTACCATAGGTGCCATATACATAAGCGTTCCCTGCTGAATCCAACACCATATTAAAGGGTTGGTTGTAATCCGCTCCATCAGCACCGTACTTTTGTGCCCATTGCCATTTTTGTGCATTAGCAGAGAAATTTAAAAGCACCATAAATAGAAGTAGCAATTTAATTGTATCTCTTGCATTTATGGGCACCTGAGCTTGT
>CAIXTV010000136.1 GCA_903922465.1 uncultured bacterium | reverse complement strand
TAGTTGCAGATACACCATGTTCGTTTGCTTCTTTAATGATTCGAAGCTTCTCTTCTTTGGTAAATGTTCGTTTTTTCATCATCATAAAATTACAGATTTTTATCTATAATCATGTCTGATTATTTTGGGGGCTAATACATGGTTTTCCCTTAGCAATACAACGCGTAAACGGTTTGTGTAGGCTGTTTCAACAACAAGCAGCCTACCATAAGGCGGATCGGAACACTAGGAGAGCCTTTGTCCGAATAGTATTGTGAAAACTCTTTCTCGAAATATGACCAATCTATTATTTGAGCCAATAACACCAATTCATGATGCATATCAATGAAATCTTCCAGTAACGGACGAAACAAAACTCGCTGTCCTTATTGTGCTAATTTTCCTAACATAATTTGCAAGCTTTTATGCTGCAAAAGTACAAAATCCAGCAATTATATACATCTTACATTGTTGTTATGTTACAGATATTCAATTGACTATAGTAATATTAAGGAGGGGCTAAATATGATTTCAAAAGTCATATTTGTGAGAAAAGTTCTCTATGAAATGGAAATCTAAAAAATATGTTTTATTTACACATTTCCTTGATATCATTAATAAGGGAGAATTTTACATAAAATATGTTTCACATCAAAGACGCTAGCAATACTTGATATTTATAAACTGATTGCATGTGAGTTCTTTGCCTTCGTTTTAGACTAAATTAATACAGTCAAAGAGACTACAATCTTTTTTATAGGCCAATTAAAATTATTTTATCAATGATAAACCTTCTTTAGCGGAAGCATCAGTAGGTTTGTTCATTAAGGCTTTATTGAAAAGCACTTTTGCTTCACGAAGTTTGCCAATTCTGTAGTTCGACCAAGCATACATAATGAGTGAATCGTAATCGAAAGGAAATAAATTCACCACTTTTTCAAAATATTTTACGGCCGAGCTATAATCTTTCTTTCCATAATAAATATTCCCCATTCGATAGTTTACAACAGAGTTCAAGGGGTCAATTTTTAATATTTCTTCATACTGAGTTTTTACCATATCCCAATTGCCAAGCGCTGCGGCAGGATTAACATAGCCTAATCGGGCTTCAATAGAAAGAGGAAGTAGGTTAATAGCCCTTTGATAATAAGTTGTTGATTCAGTAAATAAACCCGACATGTATAATAACCAACCGGTTCGCAAATTTATTTCGTAGGATTTTTCATCATACACCTTTTTCATTGCATCTACAGCTTTCGAATATTCAGCTTTTCCTTCGAAGACATAACTTTCGGAAAAGGCTTTTTGAATTGCTGTGTAATCTTGTGCATTAAGAGTTGCGGTGCATAAAAAAAGTGAAATGATAAAAATAAAGGTAAAGCTTGTTGTGTGTTTTAAATTTTCCATTGTATGGCTCCTATTAAAAAATGATTATTGTAATTAAAATGATTTATTGTGGTATTGTTATTGATCTCTTTTAAATAACTATTCGATTTATTAATATAATTATAGTGTAAAGATAAATAAAAATGTTGGTTAAGAAAATAGGTTGCATCGAGACCTAGTTTGTAATTTATAGCATCGGTGGAGTTGTAAACATATAAACCATTCATTTCGTTGGCATGACACAAACTGCCAAATGTCCCCGTAACTCCTCCATATATATGTTTGGACAGGGGTAGTGAAAACTTCTGAGAAATAAAGGCTCGAAGTCTCGATGCTGTAATTAGAGGATTGGTGTTTTTATCGAATAAGAGGTTAATTCTTGTCGTACTCAATAGAGTATGCCAATTTTGAAACAAATGACTAAGGTTTATACCTCCCTGAAATTGAGTTCCTTTATCCAAATTACTCCACGAAGCATTCAGCCCTAAAGTAAACCTCCCAATTTCCTTTTCTGCCATTATTGAAGCAAGATATTCATATATGGTAAGGTTTGCATGCTTAATATTTTGAGAAACTGAATCCAGAAAAATAGTTGAAAAGTTGTTATACATCAACTGAAAAGCTGGCTTTATAGTGAATTTATTGAATTGGGTCCAACCCAATTGTATATAGTATTGCTTTTGGCTAATCGTATAATTATTAATAATATCAATTGGTGGCTTTAATGAATCTTTTGGTGGGGTTATGCGAATTGTTTTTTGTTTATCAATTCCAACAATGGAATAAGCCTGATATACCGTAATTCTTTTACCGATTTTATGGGTTAAGCCAAAATGAAAATAAGTCATATTCTTATTTAAATCGCTTTCAGAATACTCTGGCATCTCTGTATGCTTGGAGTTATCTAGATCAATTTTAGGAATATTATTACTAAAAGCTATTCCCCCTTCAATGTAAACACCACTTATGGTTGGATTTTTAATTGGATTTATCTTTTGAATCAAATCATGATCAATTTGATGGAGAAAAGCCCTCGCATCATCCTCTCTTCCAGAAAACAAAAGACTATAATATAAATATTCCTGAGTGGTTACATCATCCGGATTATGTTTATAGGCTTTCTTAAAGTAAAATGTAGCCTCAGGGAAATTCTTTTTTTCATAAAAAGCTATACCTATCCTCATTTGTAGATAATACCAATCGTATTGATTGCTCACAGCATCATTATAAACATAAATTAACGAGTCCCATGCTTGATTTGAATAATACTTAGAGCTGAGGGTGTCGTAGTAACGAAAATCTTTATTGCTTTGAGCAAAAGTTTCATACGAACTTATACAAATTAATAATAAAACCAGCTTTTGAATTATTCCCCTCATGCTTAAATTTTTGTCAAAGTTACTGTTTTATTCAAACTAGTATTTTCAATAAGTATTTGTTGTAATCCTTCATTATTAATACTTATTTTAAATTCGGAGTGATTAAATAATTTTCCGAAAACTTTTAATTGATAATTTCCGGCTAATTCAATTTGACTTAAATTAAAATCATCGGTTTTAGAAACGTAACGTATTGTATATTCTGATTTTAAAAAGATGTAAAATGAAGCTACAAAATCCTGAATAAAAATCAGCCAAGGTTTTCTAATGATATGAATTGGGAAAACATCTTTCACTTCCATATTCTGATAAAAACCAAACATTATTTTGTATGCAGAAAGATAAAACTGAAATAAAACAGATTTTTGATTTCCACTGAAACGGGTAAAATACATTTGAACATCATCAGTATAGAAATAGATTTTCGAATTTGTTTTGCTGCAGCTGATGAATAATTGATTGTAAATGTCTTTTTCAATTTCCCATTCTGCATCTTGGTGTGGGTGTCCGTTTACTTCAACTTTGAAGCAAAGTTTTTTACCTGGAATAAAATTAAAAGCATTTGCCAAAACCCTGTTACGTTCAAAGGCGGTAATAGTATCATCTTTATTAGGTTTTTCAAATTGTTTCAACTCAAATCGCCCTTTAGTGTTAAGCAAATAATTTCCTATGGGATATTCAATGGTTTTTGATCCAATGTAAGGTGTTGCCTGTAATTGAAAATGTATGTGAGGCTTAGGTGAATGTCCTGAATTTCCGCAATATGCAAGCACATCGCCCTTTTTTACATAATCACCTTTTACCACCTTAAAAGAATTTTTCTTTAAGTGGCAAAGCTTAGAATACAATCCATCGGCGTGACGAATTATTATGGTATTTCCCCAGTTTTTTGCTGAGTTTGTTTCACCCACTTTATTATCTTCAATATCATCTTCAATTTCTTCGACCCAACCCCCAGATGGAGACAATATGGGTTTATTAAAACAATAGAAATCTTCAAGATTGCTCCCTTGTGCTTTAAAGGCCATGCCTTTTTCGTCATACACTTCAAAATCTAGGGCGTGTTGCCAATCACCTTTATGGGTATATTCTCCATTATAGCCTTGTGTAACCCTCCATTCGCCAATGAAAGGCAAAGAAAAGGGAATATAGAAAGCATTTTTAAAACGTGTTTTGTTATTGCTTTGAAAATATAGATTTTTTTCTGGAGTATTCTGTTGCAGATAGACTAATTCGGGTTTATGATGAAAGCGTTCGCGGAATTTCAATACATAAAGGAACAGCAATACAACAAGATTAAAGGGAAGAGAGTAAATTGGGAGCTGCCATATAGCAAGAATAGCATTTGCACTGGTGATAGTGATTACAATAAGTGGTGACATTAATATTACCCACAAAAAAGAATAACGAGAGGAAACAATAAAATAACCTCCTATTGCTATGGCAGTCAAAATAAAATTAAAACCAATATAATGATTGCTCAACTCAGAAAGATTAGCTCCAATAATTCGGTAAAAAATAAAAGCTGAAAAGAACCCCAATAGAGACAAAAGGAATGCAATACGGGAATAAAATACTAAACCCACGGCAATTAGCATGCCAGCAAGAACACTATATTGAAAAAAGATTGCTCCAAGCGATCTAAAATACATAATAATAGATGCAGGTAGATTTAATTGATCGAACCATTCATAAATGTTCAATAACCTTATTCCACCAACCTTATACATCTCATTCATCATATAAATACCTCTTTCACTAACCTCAAGATGGCTGTATTGCCTGGTTGCAAGCGAAATCATCCAACAAACTATTAAAAAAGGAATACTTAAATAAGGAATTCCATATTTCCCAATAACGCCTTCTAATGCAATTGTGATAAAGAGTGTGAGGATGGAGGTGAAAAATAATATAATTAAAAACTCAATATTGATTTGAAAATAAACTCCAAGACTTAAGGCTACTAATAAACTATTAAACCCATAATATCCGGCTTTAATGTTACTCCGATTTAGTCCAAAAATATAGGCAACCGTATTGGTTGTGGTAACTGCTAGCAAACCGCTTAAGCCGGCAACCCAATCGAAAAAACTAACAACGATTAGAATAATTGCAAAAAACTTACTGTTTGAGAAGAATATTTGCGAGTAGCTATTCGCAATACTTGTCAGATAACCAGGAAATAGGTTCTTGATTTTATTCATCAAAAAAATATTGTTTATAAGTTTGGGATTTCAAATTAGCTTTTTAGGTGTTCAATGTGACTTTATAATGATTATAATAAGGTTTTTAAGCGGTAAAATAGACTTTATAAAGTGCTTAAAGACTCATGCTTCTCGATTATTAAACCTGATTTATTATTGATTTTAGTTTGAACTTAATATTTATATAATTCCACTCGTTTTATAATTGAACTTAGAACAAATAGACTTTCATTCATTTCCATTAATAACTTTAGAATGTTTAAATTATAAATTGAATTTCTTCAAATAATCGGGTGTGCTTTCCTGATTTTCGATATCCTCAATGGTTTCTTTATCTCTAATCACATGCACTCTTTCGTCCATATCAATCAAAACAATTTTAGGACGAAGCGTGATAAATTGCATCCATTGTGTCATATTATAAGCTCCAACACTGTGAATTACCATTTGATCGCCTTTGTTTAATAAAGGCAAAGAAATGCTTTCACGAATAACATCAATGTTCATACATAAAGGCCCATATAGAACTGTATCTTCTGAATAATGTGTGAAGTTTTGAGCGGGAGTAATTTTGTGTTCATACCAAAATGAAGTAAACATTATATTCACCCCTGCATCAATAATTGTTGCTCGTTTCCCACCTGAGAGACGTTTGTTTGCTATAACTGAAGTAATTAAATAGCCAGCATCATCAATCAAAGCTCGCCCGGTTTCTAAAATTAGTGTAGGCATTTTCTCTTGTGGAAAGCTACTATTAATCAAAACAGTTGTAATGGCCTCTGCATAATCGTCGAAAGTGGGGTTGGTGTCATCGCCAGGGAGGTAGGCACCTTTAAGTGTATTTCGCGAACAAAAACCACCACCCAAATCGAGATAATGAATTTCGTGATTGTATTTTTGTTGTAATCCTAAGGCTAAATCAACTAATTTAGAGGTGGCAATAGAATAAGCATTCGGACTTAACATGAAGGTTCCGATATGGGTATGAAGCCCTACCAAATCCATTTTACCAGAACGCATGATTTTATTTAAAGCATCCCAGGCTTGACCATTTTCGTAATTAAATCCAAACCGATCCCACATAGGATAAATTCCGGTGTCCATATTTACTCTTATGGCAACACGGGGTTTCTTGTTTAATTCATCTGCCAGTTCGATGATGGTGTACAATTCGTCGAGGTGATCAATATGAAGGATTGAATCATTTTTGATAGCTTTGGTTAAATCGTTGCGGCTTTTATCGGGCCCGTTGAAAATAATCTTTTTCCCATTCACCCCATTGGCAATAGCTTTATCGTATTCGAAGCCAGAAACCACTTCTGCCCAAGAACCTTCTTGATGATAAACATTACAAACAGCATTTAAGTAGTTTGTTTTATAAGACCATGCAAACTGAACCTTAGGGTAACGGGTAGTAAAAGCCCTTTTGGCTTGTTGATAGGTTGAACGTATAGTGTTTTCAGAAATTACAAATAATGGGGAACCATGTTCCTTAATAAGTTCTTTTATTGAAACTCCATCGATTTGGGTTTTTGGATAATATTCTGTGCGTAATCCAAATTTATTTGGCATTCCGGTTTCTAATTTTTTTATCACCGGGCGTTCGTATCTTAATTTTTCCATTTGATTTTTTCTTAATTGATTTTTCTTTTTTATAATTCTCCTAAAGTTGAGATCTTTTCAAACTCATTTATATCTACAATTTGGTCGAATGAATAGCGAATAAACATTTTTCCGCTATCGTAACGAGTGTAGGGCTTAACTTCTTTTCCCATTGCTAAATTCACAAGGGCTTCAGGGATATTTTGCCCACATCCTACAGCTAAATAAATCCAAGCAGGTATTCGTGGATTGATTTCGAGCAGATAATATATATTGTCGTCAGTTTTTATCATTTCCAATTCGAAGCCTCCTCTCCAATGAGTGGAATCAATGAATCGTCTGGTAATTTCCAATAAGGGTTCGGAAGAAATTGAAATACCTGCCCATGCTTTTCCCTTATCCGTAATAAATTGTTTACGCATTGGAACTGCGGCCATCATATTTCCTTTTCCATCACCTAGGCCTGTTACGTTAAATTCTAATCCTGTGACGAATTCCTGAATGATGATGGGTAATCCCCATTTGGCACTGATTTGATTGAAATATACTTTTGCCTGCTCTGGTGTGTATGCGATGCTTGCATCATAATATTTCCCTTTTACGACCAAGGGGTACTGAAATTCGCCTCCAAGGCTGTTAATCTCATCGGGACTCATTATAGTTTTACTATGGGGCACATCTATTTTATATTTCTTCCCAAATTTGTTCAGATTATATTTATGTCGTTCTTCGAACTGCTCCATTGTTGGCAGAAAAGTATGAATTCCCATCTTGAGCAATTGTCCTTCGAGTTTGATAAAAGAATATAATTCGGCATCGAAATTCGGAATGATAACATCGAGTTTTTCGATTTCGTGAATATATTCCAATCGACTCATTAGGGTTTGTGTGCCTGCTGTTGGATAGGGAATATGATAGGTCTTATCTACAAACTCATGCAAATAAATCCCAGGTTCGAGCGATTCATATGCAAGTCCTATGATGCGTACATCAAATGAACTAGACTCTTTCAGAGCTCGAATCACGGGTAAACCTGGGCCAGGGTTATCGGTGGCATTTAATCCGGTAACCCCTATGGTGAGTTTATTTCTTTTCATTAGATTCTATTAATGAATGATGTTGTAGTAGGCCGATAAAATCGGATAAATCTTTTTCTGCTGTTGCTTCATCTACACTATATTTAGTGATGATTTCTTCCGTTATCTTATCTAAGGTTTCGTCATTTTTTAATTGGTTAATGATGTCAACTCCCAATTGATTTACCGAAAAGGATTCGCCTGTATTGGGGTTAAACACAAATCCATTATCGCTTATGGCAATGTTCTTATTTATTTTCATTTGTGTATAGTATTTCTACCTTTTAATTTTTCGTTTTTAAACTGCGTTATTTAACAATAAAGTGCAAACTTAATATGATAATCTTACTTGGGAAACTAAAATATACAGAAACCCTCATTTTACCTATTAATGACTCTTTTTCTAATACCAAATTTCAAGCAAAAGTATTAATAATTGACCTTGATTTTAATTTCTACTTACAATAAACAAGGTATTTCTAAACAATCGTACTTTTTGCACACAAAAACTTTCAGTCTTCTTATTACTCCTTATATTATCCATTGATATTCTTTAAACACTTCAGAAACTTTATTCTCGTATTCATCAAAGGATTTCGTCTTCTTTATTTTTCTAAATACCTGATGGGGTTGATCGAAGGACAGAGATAGGTGTTGCCAATATTCTTTCAGCACACTTAAGACCGTCAATCTGTCATTCATTTTCTTTCGGCTCGAAATGTATAAATCATTCATAAAACGATTTATTAGCATAGCTTTATCAGCTTTAATGGGCAGACCCTTAATTTGTGCTGGCAAAAATGGATTCGACAATATTCCCCTTCCTATCATCCATGTATTTATTTTTTCAAGTTTTTTATCATATTCATAATAATCTTCTAGCGTGAAAATATCCCCATTATAAACAACAGGCATTGTTAACAACAATAGTGCTTTATCAAACGCATCCACATCTGTCTGTCCCGAGTATAATTGTTTCCCAATTCGAGCATGTATGGTGAGTTCAGAAATTCTATTATCATTAAAAACAGGAATAAGCGAAAACAACTCATCTATAGAATGATAGCCTAACCTGCATTTAACTGAAAAATGAATTTTAACCTCGTCGCTCACTCGGTTTAAAATGGCTTCAACTTCGGATGGGAAAGGCAACAAACCACAACCTCGCCTCTTATTTGCCACTTGCGGAAAGGGGCATCCAAGGTTCCAATTGATTTCTTTGAATCCTTTGTGCTCGCAAAATTGGGCAAAACGAATAATTTCATCGGCGTCCTTGCTCAATATCTGAGGGACCACCTCTATGCCGTTTTCCATTAAGTTTTCCAATTCGACTGCCTTTTTTGAAGGAAGTTTGTTTTCCGATGAAATGTTTAAGAAAAACGGTGTAAAAAGCTTATCAACCCCCATAAAATGCCTTGCATACACTCCTCTAAAAGTAGCATTTGTTATCCCTTGAAAGGGGGCAAAATAAATTTTTGTTTCCTTATTCATATTTTTAGTTCACGCAAATTAAACGATTTCAATTGAATAATGTTTTAAACTTGCAAAAAACTCAGCTAATTATGATGCTTTTGATTTTCAAAACCATTTAGGAGCTCACAATCAAAGAATCAGTGAAGATAGAAGTTGAAGCCTGTCGGCAAGCGAGTTTATTCCTTTTAGGGGCAATATTCTGTTTTAATCTCATTAGATTTAATTCCCTGATGCTCCGTTTTGGTTGCGTGATTGCGAGCGTAGCGAAGCAATCTGATTTCTTTAGATTGCTTCGTCGGCCCTCCTACTAATGACAACATTTTGTAACACGGTGATTATTTATGACTTGAAAACTGTTAGTAAAGTAGGGTTCGTCATTGCGAGCGTAGCGAAGCAATCTAAAACAAAGGAGATTGCTTCGGGAGGAACCCTCGCAATGACGCTCATATT
>CAIXTV010000135.1 GCA_903922465.1 uncultured bacterium | reverse complement strand
CAATGGCGTCCGCAAAAAATTCAGCTATCCCTTATGGTTATTGAAAAGTTTACATCAATATTTCTGTAAGGTTTTTTTTTCGGAATTAGAGCCCCGCCCCCTAAAGGCCTAAAAGTCTAATAGCCTAAACGCCCTCTTGGGACTTGGGTCTTCCCCCTAAACAACTAAACACCTAAACAACTAAACAACTAAACAGCTAAACAGCAAAATGCCTAAACGTCCATATCACTAACCCCACCCCAGTTGAGGGATTGAGATTTGTCAAATTCGAAAAGTTGCCAAATCTTTTATCATTGACAATTTTGATTTGGATTTATAAAACATTTATCTTTGTGCTATGAAAGTGTGTTATTTTGAGGACATGAATTCAGGTAATAAACAAGTCTCTATAAGTTTAAAGAATTAAAATAACTGATATTAATTAAAGGCAAAACCATAGTGGAAGGATGAAACGAAATGTGCTGATATTATTTAGTTTTCTTCTGATTTTACCATTGTCTAAATCCTTTGCTACTGGTCAAATTCCCGATAGACTTATTTATAAAGGTGACACCCTCTCAATATTTGCTAATCCACTCGAGCAACTTTACGACAATGACTCATTGCGACCAGAATTTTTTGGTAAGACTGAAGCTTGTATGTCGACAGCTTGTTGGAGAGGCTATCAGGCTGAATGGGAAATCATTGAAAATCATTTGTATTTAACAGGGATTTATAGTTGTTGTTATTCGGAGGATAGCATCAAAGCTGACTTAAAAAAACTGTTTGGTGTGGCATTAATTGATGGGAAAGTCAAGGCTGATTGGTTCACCGCTGATATTATTGCCCCGCAAGGCAAAGAACTATATTACGTTCATATGGGTTATGGTTCACTTTATGAAAAAGAACTAGAGTTGCAATTTAAAAACGGTCAACTCCTTGGGACAAAAACATATAATAACACTAAATCTAAACAATCAATTTACAGTCAAAATAGTGAGAAACTAAACGAATTTATTTATTCCAACATCAACTGGATCAACTTACCTAAACTTGACGGCCAAGTCATTAAAGTGTATGTTCAGTTTTCGGCTAACGAAAATGGACTTATTGATAGCGTTGAAATAATGAGAGGTTACGACGCCATTTTTGATAAGGAAGCATGTCGGGTAGTTAAAACTATTCCTGAGTGGGACATTTATTATAGACACGAAAAGCATGAAAGAATGACTTGGGGGTTGCCAATAGTGTTTAGTGAGGAAAATAAAATAAAATATCAAAAGTGATAAATATAAACAGCTAACTATGAAAAAGAATATAATGAATCCTAAGGTTGACTTTTATTTTAGCAAAGCAATAAAGTGGCAGAAAGAATTGGAGAAATTGAGAATGTTGGTTCTCGACTGTCAGTTGACGGAAGAATTGAAGTGGGGTGTTCCTTGTTATATGCTAGAGAAAAATAATATTGTTTTAATTCATGTATTTAAAGAATATTGTGCGCTTTTGTTTTTTAAAGGAGCCTTGTTAAATGATGCCAATGGTATTTTAGTCCAACAAACGGCTAATACACAGGCGGGTCGACAGATTCGGTTTACTCATGTTGAGGAAATTACTGAGATGGAAACCACAGTGAAAGCCTATATTTATGAAGCCATCGAAATTGAAAAAGCAGGCTTGAAAGTGGAACTGAAAAAGCCACTAGATTACGAAATACCAGAAGAATTTCAACATAAAACAGCAGAAATCCCCGCCCTGAAATCTGCTTTTGATGCATTGACTCCAGGTCGGCAAAGAGCCTACCTTCTTTATTTTTCTGCTCCAAAACAATCAAAAACCCGCGAGGCGAGGATTGAAAAATGCATGCAGGATATTCTCAATGGGAAGGGTTTAAATGATTAATTCAATGAGGGAATTAGGTTATTAAAGGAAAAAAGCAACTAAAAGCGAATTGAGTGGAGTACTCCCTAGGTAATAGTTGTAAATCTTTTAACCTCTAGCACCTTTAGTCTTTTCTTAGGGGTTTCTTAATCGAGAAAAGAAAATCGCCCTAAAGCGTTAACAGAGCAATGTGAGCTCTTTTTTGTGAACCTTTAAGAAGCAAGGGGGCATTTTAACTTTGATTGTGCTTGCCTTACTTTAAGTTTTTGGCTTAAAAAAGTAGTGCAAATATTTTTGTAAGAATATATTTATTATTTTTACTCTCACAATGAGCGAGCATTTATTACAACAGATAGCCCTAACCCTCTTGCCTAATGTGGGTGACATTACGGCCAAGAAACTTATTTCCTATTGTGGAGGGGTGAATGCTGTTTTTAAAGAAACAAGAGTCAATTTGCTCAAAATACCAGGCATTAGCAATGTGGTTATTGAGGCTGTAATGCATAACAAAGAGGTTTTCAGAAGGGCCGAGGAAGAAATGCGGTTTATTGAGAAGTATGCCCTCAAAACTCTGTTTTATCTAGATAAAGAATATCCTTTGCGCCTTAAACAATGTATGGATAACCCCATATTATTATATACTAAAGGGGATGCTCGTATAAACAACTCTAAAGTCTTGAGTGTGGTTGGCACACGCAGTGCCACTGAATACGGGAAACAGCTATGTCATGAGTTGATTCGCGATTTAGCACCCTTAGATGTTTTGATTGTAAGTGGCCTTGCTTATGGCATTGACTCAGCCGCGCATAAAGCTGCTCTGGATAGTAGCTTGGAAACGGTTTCTGTTTTGGGTCATGGACTCGATAGGATTTATCCAGCTCAGAATCGACCTTTAGCCGAAAAAATCCTAACTAATGGCTGTTTGCTTACAGAATTCCTCAGTAAAACGAAACCCGACAGAGAGAATTTCCCACAACGAAATCGCATTGTTGCGGGTATGGCCGATGCTGTGATTGTTGTTGAAGCAGGAAGAAAGGGAGGGGCTCTCATTACTGCAGAAATTGCCAATTCATATAATAGAGATGTTTTTGCTTTTCCAGGAAAAGTGAACGATACCTTCTCAATAGGATGCAATTATTTAATTAAAACCAATCGGGCAGCATTAGTTGAATCGGCTCAGGATGTGATGTATTCAATGGGATGGGATGTGCAACAAAGTAAAACCCCAAAACAACGTTCTATGTTTATCGTTCTTACTCCTGAAGAACAAAGCATAGTCGATTTACTTAATGAGCAAACCGAAATGGGTATAGATGAGATATGTATTTCTAGTGGTTTACTTCCTGGCAAGGCTGCTGAGGCTTTGTTAAATCTCGAATTTGAAGATGTGCTTCGTTGTTTACCTGGGAAACGATATACTTTGTATCGATAGGTAGCAAAGAAAATTTATAACTCAACTAATCCGTTGAATTTCGAAAAGGCGAATTTCGCACATGAGAACGGATTGCAAGTATCGAAAAAAATATGGCCAGAAGTAATACTCCCATCGAAAC
The DNA here is from genome assembly GCA_903922465.1 of uncultured bacterium. Taxonomy (GTDB): domain Bacteria; phylum Bacteroidota; class Bacteroidia; order Bacteroidales; family CAIXTV01; genus CAIXTV01. The sequence goes on along the minus strand of CAIXTV010000135.1, from coordinate 30,010 downwards.
TAGACGAAGTGAAATTATATTAAGCTGAAATAGAAAGAAATCATAAAATCCATGCACCAAAGTAGCAACTATTAATCCTAGTAACATATATGTTTTTGGATGAAAGCTGAATTTAGCCTTGCCAACAAAAAAACCCATCAAAATTGCAAATGCTCCATGCGCAGGTACAGCAGTAAACATGCGTAAAATTGCCACAGTAAAACCTCCAGTGCTCACATACATAATGTTTTCAGCAGTAGCAAACCCTAAAGAAATAAAAACAGCATATACTATCCCATCCATTGGTTCGTTAAAAGCTTGTTTCTTATATACTCCATAACGTAGCATCAAAAACTTAGAAAGCTCTTCAGAGAAGCCTACAGCTACAAAAGCATATATCAAAGTTATAAAAATATCTCTTGAAATATAAATGCCACAATACTGAAAAGTAAGTTCAATTAAAATGGGTGGAATAATACTAAAAACCCCAAGGAAAAAACATTTCACCATCAAAAGCACGGGTTCTTTTTCGTATTTATCCTTTAAATAAACAAATAAGCCAATAGCAATGGAAGGAGCAACAGCCAGGAGAATTAACCAGGTTATTTTCATGAGTTATAAGGGTTAAAAGTGAAGGACATGAAAAATAAAATCATTTTTAGAATTATACTCAAGCGTAGGCATGGGTATTTTAATAAAACCAATACTTTGAAAAATAAGATTCAAAAATTTCGATTTGGTTTTAATACGTCCAAGGTCAATATCGGCTGACAAATATAGTTGCGAATATCGTTTAAAATAAGGTAATGAAGAAGGATTGCTATTTGCTCCCAGCATACCATCGGCTCCATAACCTAATGCTATATTAAACCATTTCGGGAAAGAGGAACTTTTGCTCAAAAACGAATGAATATTGAAGGATAACCAATAGGTTTGCCCATTATAGTCTTTTAGCCAGGTTTCTTTCCAGTTACTGCCCAGCAAGTTGGGTCGAAACTTTGCATAATTACTTGGCGAATACGACCATTTCAGCAAGACTTTTTGTTCTTTCAATATCAATTGTTGACTGATAAAAAGAGCCGAACCTAAGAAATTAGTTGTCATATCGCCCAGAGAAAAGCCCCATTGGCTGGAAAATCCATCCAATACTTCAATTGAAGTTTGATAAACAAATCCAAGTCCACCTCCATACCATGCAGCTTTTGTTTTATCGACTCCTGCCCATATAAGTGATTCGTAGCCTATTTTGCCAATATAATAGGAAGTAGCAAAATGTCCTAATTTATCCATATAAAGCCATTCCTTGTTATCATTGAAAAAATGAAAAGAAGATTGTGGATATTTCTGATACCAAAGCGTATACAAACCAGCAATACTGCCAGCATATAAAACTGCTTCTGTGGAAACTACTCCGGTAAGGCGTTTTTTATTGATTATAGTTTCAGCCTGAAGACTATCGGTTTGGGCAATGGAAGCTTTGCAAAGCGCAATTCCAAATAGCAACAAATAGAAAGTCTTTCGCATAATATTTCTATTGAAAAGGAGCCAATAATTTACGGAGGGTTTTGATAATTTCATCAAGTTTTCCCTGAGAGTTTGCTTCTGCAATGAAACGCAGATAGGGTTCAGTATTTGATGGGCGAATATTAAACCACCAATTGGGGAACTCAATTCTATATCCATCAAAGTTGAAAAAAGCAGTATGCTTTTCCTCACTCATGAAATAATCGCATACGGTTTTCATGGCAAGTTCTTTGTTTTTGATAGTAAAATTGATTTCTCCTGAATTAGCATATGAAGAAATATTTCCAATAAGCTGAGATAGTGAAATTCCCTTTTCTTTAAAACGCTTCACAACCTGTAAAACCAATAAACTAGCCAGTATTCCTGAGTCGGAATAAAAGAAATCTCTGAAATAATAATGACCTGCAAGTTCTCCTCCATAAACTCCATCAATTGCTTTAAGCTTAGGAGCGGCATGAGCACGTCCAACTTTCCAAGTATGTATTTCCCCACCCATTTTAACAAGATACTCTCCAACCGCTTTTGACGATCGTATGTCCTGTAGCACATTCCCTTTGATTCCTTTGTTTTCTAAAAAGTAATGACCAAGCACAGCTATAATTAAATCAGGTGAAATGAATTTACCCAAATTGTCAACAAACATTACTCTATCGGCATCTCCATCAAAAATAATTCCAATATCACTTTTATGTACTTTAACTGATTCCATAAGGCTATGAACGTTTTCTATCTCTAAAGGATTAGGCTCATGATTTGGGAAAGTTCCATCCAAAATATCGAATATATATTCAGGTGTGTTGCCTAAAACCTCCTTAATTAGCAAAGCAGCCATGCCATTTGAACAGTCGATAGAAATCCTTAAATCAGAGATATCAGGGGTGTAGGTAGAGAGAAATTTTAAATACTCTGTGCGAATATCAAAATCTATTACTTTCCCCAATTTCTTATTTACTATGGGCTGTTCATTCTTTACTTTTTCCTCCAATTCATTCAGCCCACTGTCGAAACCAACCGGCATTGCGTTCTCGCGCGAAACTTTCAACCCATTATATTCTTTAGGATTATGAGAAGCCGTTATTTGAACTGAACCCTTAAAATCATGTTTCCCAGTTCCAAAATATACCATTGGGGTCGTAGCTATACCAATATTGTACACATCAGCTCCAGAAGCATTAATGCCCTTGCATAAATATTCAAATATTTCAGGTGACGAAAGCCTTACATCTCTTCCTACCAGAATTTTATTAGTCTTGAGAATTTCAGGTAAGAAAAATCCTATTTTATAAACATCATCTTTGTTGAAGTCTTTATTATAAATACCCCTAATATCGTAAGCCTTAAATGCGTTCATGATTATTTCTTAATGTTTTTGTTATTGAGAGCCGCTTGATAACGCCTTGCGTTTTGCATATGCCCTGTTAAATCTTTTGCGAAATTATGGTAACCCGAAAAATCTTCCTTAGCACAAAAATACAAGTAACTATGCTTTTTATAGTTAAGTACTGCATCTGTTGAAGAAACTGATGGTATGCATATAGGACCGGGGGGTAAACCAGGATATTTATAAGTGTTAAAGGGTGAGTCAATAAGCTTATGATAATTTAGTACTCGCCTAATGCTAAAATCATTCCATGCAAATATTAAAGTTGGATCAGCCTGTAACAATATCTTTTTTTGAAGCCGATTGATATACACTCCTGCTATTGTGGACTTTTCTTTATTCATGGATGTTTCCTGTTCTACAATCGAAGCAAGGCTTATAACTTGCTCGGGGGTTAAGCCGATAAGAGAAGCTTTCTCCTTTCTATCGTCGTTCCAAAAAGTTTGGTATTCGCGAAACATTCTGTCGATAAATGAAGCAGCTGATGTATTCCAATAAAAGTTATATGTATTAGGAATGAAAATTGCCATTATGGTATTGGTATCACATCCGTATTTGGCTAAAAGACTATCGCTATTTAAAGCATTTAAAATCGACAATTCATTGGCTTCGACTTGTTCGGAAATTCGTTTGGCAAATTGCTGTTTTGTTCTAATGCTGTTAAATGTAAGCTTAATATTAACCTGCTGACCTGAACGCAAAATATTGATAAGTTGGTTGTTGTTCATTCCTGGTATAATTTGGTATTTACCAGGCTTAACACTTTGTGTATATAATTTTTTCTCTGCCAACCATTTGAAAGAGTTTAAATTCTCAGCAAATTTATTACTGTCGATGATTCTAATGACATCTTCAAATGTAGAGCCTGTTGGAATGAATAAAAACGCACTTTTATTATTTTGTTTCAGAAAGTTTGGGGCATAGATTTTTTGATAATAATCCCAACCGAAAATACCAATAAAACAAAATGCGATAAGTATAAAAATCAAAAATATCCGAATTACATTTTTCTTTTTTTTTGATGCTTTCATGAAATATTATTTTTGTATTAATTGAAGGAAGCAAACATCTTCCCACGTTTGATTAACTAAAAGCCACTGTTTAAAAGTGGCAGTAACTTCAAATCCATTTTTTATGAATAATTTCATACTAGCTGAGTGGTGAGAAATGATACTACAATATAATTGATGTAGATGCAATTTTGAAAAGGCGTATTCAATAAGTAATTGAAGTGCTTCAGAAGCAAATCCTCTTAACTGATTAGGTTTGTCTATTAAGATTCCAACTCCTGCTCTTTGATGGATAGGGTCGAATTCAAAAAGATCAATGGTTCCAATAGCTTTGTTGGTTGCTTTTAGAACAACCATTAAGCGCAGTTGATGGTTTTGATAAATGTCAGATTGCGAATTGAGGACGAATTGTTCTAAGTCATACCGTGATAAAGGGGCAATGGTGTTGCCATGATGCCAGAGGGAAGAGTCGTTTTCCCAAACATATAGTTGATCTATATCAGTAGGTTCTGGAGCACGTAAAATGATTTGTTCCATAATGTTAAATATCAATAATTCCGGTGAAAACAAGCTTAACTGGGCCTTCAAGCCAGATGTTGTAAAAAGAGTTTTCAGAATGCTCAAAACTAACACTTAGATCACCCCCAAGAGTAGAAACATTAAGCTTTTTTAAATTTTCATCGAAAAAATTTGATGAAGCAATAGCAGAGGCAGTTACTCCAGTTCCACAAGATAATGTTTCATCTTCCACTCCTCTTTCATAAGTTCTAACAAGTATTAAGTTTTCATTCTTTTCTATTTGAACGAAATTAACATTAATTCCTTGCTCAGCAAATTCAGTACTATTACGAATTTCTCTACCTTCATTTCTTACGTCAATTGAATTGACATCTTGGACAAACATAACAAAATGAGGAGAACCTGTATCAAGTATATAATTGTCGTTTGACAAAGTCACCTTGTCGACATTTGTCATTTGCAAAGCTATTTGATAGACATCATGATTTCCGGAAAGCACAATTGCTGAATGAGGGCCATCAATTGCTAAAAACTTAGTTTCCGATTTAATATAACACAAAGAATGAGCAAATGCAACAATACAACGACCACCATTTCCACACATGGTACTTTTCTTACCGTCAGCATTATAATAATCCATCGCGAAGTCATAACCTTCAACATCTTTAATCATTATTAATCCATCTGCACCAATTCCCATGTGGCGATTACATAAAAAATTAATATTGTCTTCAGTCAGAGAAATGATATTAGCACGGTTATCAATAATAATAAAATCATTCCCTGAGCCTTGATATTTATGAAAATGTAACTTCATTTAGGTAAGTTTGAAATTATTGTTTTTTCTTCTTGTTTTGATGGATATTTGAATTTAAAGGGATTAATGGCTTAAAGGAACTAGTTTGTTCAATTGCATAATAATCCCCCATATAAATCATATATAAAATCTTGTCTTCGTTTTCAAAAGTTGCAAAATCGAAATTATTTATTCCGAAAACTATGAGTTTATTGTTATCCATTTTGTAACCCTTGAAATTAACAGGAGACCTCCAGAATTCAACTCTCATGCCTGTATTTGGTTTTGAACCTGACTTTAGAAATAACAATGAATCTAAAAGATTATCGTTTTGACTCTTGCCTTTAATCAGAATGATTTTAGTTGCAATCAGTTCATCTTTCTTAATAACGTCAACTTCAGGAGAGATAATTTTATTGTGCCGCAGTGAGTCGGAAACTGACAAACTGTCATTAAGTTTGTCAGCTAAGTATAAATCATCATAATACTCTTGATTATAATCGAGGCTGTCATTAATTTGTAAAGAATCATTGAGATTTGAGGAGGACTGACGTGTGTTGGACTTTTTGTTATTATATTTTTCGAAGCTTATGGAATTATTTTCTCCTTCCTTACTCTTTGAGCCAAAGAAATCAGAAAAAAGCTGTTTTGTTTTTTGCGCTACAAACCAATTACTAAGATTGAAATTCTGATTCCACCAAACCACGCTTCCACCAATGAAAATCCCAATAGTGATTCCGAAAATAACCAGCAAAACTCTGTTTTTTAATCCTTTTTTCATTGAAATATAGTCTCTTTCTTAGTGTGCAAAAATAGTATAAATATTTGATGCAGGGTAATTTTATATTCGATATGGCTTAACATTTTTTAACTTCAAAAGAAAAATAGAGTTGGCGTTTTGAGCGTTTTATGGCCTGAAGTATTCATAATTGTATAAAATTTGATAGTAAAATGAAACAAAAAAATATAATTGAGTGTTTAACATAATAATTTAAGCTATGAAAAGAAAACAAGTTTTAGTTGTATTAATCTTAGGGTTGTTTTATATCCCTTTAAAAGCTCAGGATTTAGCTGATCCTTACAAATCCTCTCAGGAAAGGAAAACTTATATAGTTGGCCCTGACTTTACTGTTGCTGCTGAGAAAACCGTTCATGCTGTTGTGCATATAAGAACAGAGTATCAACAAAAATCAAGTACTTATAATAATTTTTTCGGGTTTCCAGATCCTTTTTTTGATTTTTATAATAATGGCACTTATGGTAGTAGATATGCTCCGATAATTGCAACCGGATCAGGAGTTATCATTAGTGGAGATGGATATATTGTAACAAATAATCATGTTGTTTCTGAAGCAGATAAAATTGAAGTAACGCTAAATGACAGAAGGACCTATACTGCGAAAATTATAGGAACAGATGCAACAGCAGACATTGCTGTAATTAAAATAGAAGAAAATTCTTTACCTTTCATTGGTTATGGAAATTCCGACTTAGTTAAAGTGGGAGAATGGGTGTTAGCTGTAGGAAACCCTTATAATTTAAATTCCACTGTTACTGCTGGTATTGTAAGTGCAAAAGCGCGTAATTTGAATATTTTAGGGGATGCCACTTCCATTGAATCCTTCATTCAAACAGACGCTGCTGTTAACAGAGGTAATAGTGGAGGTGCGTTGGTTAACGTAAGTGGAGATTTAATTGGTATAAATGCTGCTATTGCATCAAATACAGGCTCCTATACTGGATATTCTTTTGCAATTCCTGTTAACATTGTAAAAAAAATCGTGAATGATATTATTCAACTTGGAATGGTTCAGAAAGCATATTTTGGGGCTACTTTTAATGAAATAGATAGTAAATTTGCTAAAACAAATAATATTGAAAAAGTAAGCGGTTTATATGTTAATTCCACAGAAGAAAATGGCGCTGCTCAAGAAGCAGGTATACAGAATGGAGATATCATACTTAAAATAAATAATTTACCTATTAATAGTTTTTCTGAATTAAAAGAAATGCTTTGGCAGCATAGCCCTGGAGATGTTATTTCTATACTGCTTTTATCAAAAGGAAAAGAAGTTACACTTCCTCTAACTTTGAAAAATAATGTTGGAAAAAACACCTTATTAAAAAAAGAGGATGTAACATCAATTAATTTAATGGGAGCTTTTTTTGAAACAGTAAGCAGTGAAGAAAAAGCAAAACTGAATATTAAAAATGGGATTAAAATTTCTTCTTTACAAAATGGTAAATTTAAGGATGCAGGAATGAAGGAAGGGTTTATCATCCTTTCAATAGATAACCATACAATCAATACTTTAGACGAACTAAATAATGTTCTTCTTCAGAAAAAAGGTGGAATTCTAATTGAAGGTGTTTATCCTAATGGAATGATTGCATACTATGGTTTTGGGCTATGAGTGTGTTAAAAATGTTAATTAATTTTGATTACTGGGACCAATAGTATAATTTTGTAGACCTTTTATAATTATACATATCTGGTTTCCAGTGTCTTGTAATAAAAAAATGTTGAATGAGGCAATTAAAAATAACCAAATCGATTACCAATCGCGAAACAGCTTCTCTTGATAAATATCTTCAGGATATTGGAAAAGAGGGCTTAATAACAGCTGAAGAAGAAGTTCTTCTAGCTCAAAAAATAAAGCAAGGTGATCAAGTTGCATTGGAAAAACTCACAAAAGCGAATTTGCGCTTTGTGGTATCCGTTGCAAAGCAATATCAAAATCAAGGCTTAAGCCTTCCCGATTTAATTAATGAGGGGAATTTAGGCTTAATTAAAGCTGCTCAACGGTTTGATGAAACTCGTGGGTTTAAATTCATTTCCTATGCTGTGTGGTGGATTCGCCAATCGATTTTACAAGCTTTGGCTGAACAATCACGTATTGTTCGTTTGCCTTTAAATCAGGTAGGCTCTCTTAATAAAATTAAGAAAGAAGCGTCAAGACTTGAACAGAAATATGAAAGGCCTCCTTCAAATGAAGAAATTGCTTATGCATTAGATATTCCTGAACATAAAATAGAGGAAGCTTTAAAGATTTCTACTTATACTGTTTCTGTTGACGCTCCTATTGCCCCTGATGAAGATACTAAGTTTTTGGATGTTTTTATTAATAATGACAGTCCTGTTACTGATTCATGGTTAATAAAAGAATCTTTAGCCAGAGAAATTCAACGTTCGCTTGCAACTCTTACCGAAAAAGAAAGAGATGTTATAAATCTTTATTATGGAATTGGAATGACTCATGGTTTAACGCTCGAAGAAATTGGTGCTAAATTTGATTTGACCAGAGAACGTGTTCGTCAAATTAAAGAAAAAGCAATTCGTCGACTAAAACATACTTCAAGAAGTAAATTATTAAAAGCATACTTAGGCCAATAGCCTATTAATATTGCATTCTTTTAAACAGGAATCGAAAGATTCCTGTTTTTTTGTTTATAAAATATTGAAATATAATTACTTTTGCTGGCTTATTCTTCTTTCACTTTTTTTTACTTTGCATTATAATTTTTCATTCATATGTCTTCAACCAAATATATTTTTGTCACAGGAGGTGTAACATCCTCTCTTGGAAAAGGAATCATTTCTGCTTCATTAGCTAAACTTCTTGTGGCTAGAGGTTTTTCTGTTACTATTCAAAAGTTAGATCCTTATATTAATATCGATCCAGGCACCCTAAATCCTTATGAACATGGGGAATGTTATGTTACTGATGATGGGGCTGAAACAGACCTTGATTTAGGACACTATGAGAGATTTTCTAATGTTCCTACTTCTCAAGCCAACAATGTAACAACTGGCCGAATTTATCAGGCAGTGATTGAAAAAGAACGGAGGGGAGATTATTTGGGAGAAACAGTTCAGGTTATTCCTCATATCACTGATGAAATAAAATATAGAATAAAACTTTTAGGAAGTAAAGGGAAATTTGACTTTGTGATTACTGAAATTGGTGGAACAGTTGGTGATATTGAATCATTGCCATATATTGAAACTGTTCGTCAATTAAGATGGGAATTGGGCACTGATTGTGTTGTTGTACATTTAACATTGGTTCCCTATTTATCTGCTGCTGGTGAATTAAAAACGAAACCAACCCAACACTCCGTTAAGATGTTATTGGAGTCGGGGGTTCAACCTGATATTATTGTGTGTCGAACGGAAAGATCTTTAAACGATGCACTACGACATAAGATTGCTTTGTTTTGTAATGTGGCTCCTTCTTCGGTTATCGAATCGATTGATGCCGAATCAATTTATGAGGTTCCAATGCTGATGAAAAAAGAAGGATTGGATGTTGAAGTTCTTAAAAAAACAAAAATATCCTATTCTCAAGATATTGATCTTACTCAATTGGAAGACTTTTTATATAAACTAAAACACCCTAAGTGCAGTGTTGATATAGCTTTAGTTGGAAAATATGTTGAGTTAAAGGATGCCTATAAATCCATTAACGAAGCTTTAATACATGCAAGTGTATCTAATCAGTGTAAGATTAAAATTAAACTTATTCATTCGGAGGAAATTACTAAAGATAATATTGCCGAAAAGTTAGAAGGGATGAAAGCAATTTTAGTTGCTCCAGGTTTTGGTGAGAGAGGAATCGAAGGGAAAATCACAGCAATTCAATATGCAAGAGAAAATAAATTGCCTTTTTTCGGGATTTGTTTAGGAATGCAATGCGCTGTAATTGAGTTTTCGCGAAATGTTCTTAAACTGGAAGGGGCGCATTCAACTGAAATGAATCCGAAAACTCATCATCCGGTTATCGACATCATGGAAAATCAAAAGAAGATATCGTGTAAAGGCGGAACTATGCGTTTGGGGGCTTATCCGTGTTCTCTTGAAAAAGGATCGAAAGCCGCGGCGATATACAAAAAGGAAACTATTTCGGAACGTCATCGTCATCGCTATGAGTTTAACGATTTTTATCTTGAAGATTTCAAAAAAAATGGGATGATTCCTTCAGGTATCAACCCTGAAGATGGCTTGGTCGAGATTATAGAATTAAAAGACCATCCTTGGTTTATTGGTGTTCAATTTCATCCCGAATTTAAAAGTACGGTGGCCAACGCACATCCTTTATTTGTTTCATTTATCAAAGCGGCTATTTCCTGCAAATAAATTCGAATCCTAAATTTAAATCCATTCAATTCATTTGTTTTAAACAAAAAAAGATTCTTGTTTTAAGACGGACTAGTTTTAATAATTATGAAAATTAGAAGGAATTTCACCAAAAAATATTGATGTTTCTGGATAAAAATCTTCTTTGCATTTTATCAATTTTATTTTACTAAAACAATAAGGCTAATTCTCAATATGGTTTGTTAATCAATCAGATTCGTTCGTTTTTGATAAGTTTTTTTTCTTTAATAATTTGAAGTCTGAACTAGTATATTGATGCTGTTTTCTCGATTAAAAAGACCATAACCCCATTTTAGAAGTTTCCTTCTTTTTCTTTGTTTTGTTTTCACATCGATGTTGGTTTAGAAATATAATCGTATTTTTGAAATATTCTTTCCGCTTTTCCCACTAAATTACATCGAATGTTGTATGACTAAAAATAAATATAAAAAAGAAAAACTAACACCCGCAATTGTTACTGTTATTAAGCAGCATGTCAAGGGTTTCCATAAAATTCACTCTTTATTGGAAAAATATACTTCTGAACTTCAGTTTTTATGTAGCAGAAATCCGCAATTGGAGATGAATCAAAAGAAAGTTCACAAACTTGTTTACAACACATTTCACCATCTTTCGTTGGATATTGCTACACATAAGAAAGAAAATTTAACTCTCATCACTTGTGAATTATTATTTGAAATTCACCAAGAAGTAATTAATAAGCATCCGAAAAACGGAAAAGTTCTAGAAGGCATTTTAATTGAGATGATAATTAACTATTGCAGCATTATGAAACCAGGAGAAGACGAATTGGTAACGCTGATTTTCGCGAAACTTCAATCGTATGATTTTAATGTTCTCAAAAAGAAGGTTCTCATTAAAAAATTAAAGGGAAGTTGCGTGAAATGGTTGAGGGGTCGAAATCAAAGTGATGAACTTGAAAGAATAATGTTAGCTTTACCTTGGTTTTCCCGGGATTTTGTTCTGATGAAATTCTTCAATAACAAGAAGGAAATTGCTGTTTTCTATTGCAAAGAAGAATATCTTGGGCACCTGGCCTTGCTTTTACGCTTCCTTAAAGACGGGCATTATATTTCTGCTGATCATGGAAAGGGATATATGAAAATGGCCGCACGACATATTCGTTGTGATGGGAAAGCAGTTTCTGCTGCTCAACTCAACAAATTATGCACCGATAATTTAGCTAACCCCGAAAAATTTGAATTAATCATCAGCAAAGTAAAAAGCATCATTTCAGACATCGGAAAAATTAAAAATTAGTCAGCCTTACTCTTTTCGATCGAAACAACGCAGCCTATTTCTTATTTTTATTTTGATATACTCTTTCATCAGAGATTTTTCCGACCTTCTATATTGCCTTATAAATAAAGGTTTCAGAGCTTCACTTTCGTGATTTTGATTTATTCTGGAATTATTTAGATTTATAGTGGAATTATTCATCTATATAACAATTATTGGCAGTATTTTTACCTCCTAAATTTTAATTGAACTAAGATGAAAAAAATCATTTACAGCAAGCCTTCGAGGCTCAAAATATCATCTGCAAGCTTTATAGTGCAGCATCGCCACAACATTGAAGCGAAATCGCACAAAAACAAGCCACCACCATTTAGTGGCTGAGTTATAAGCATAAGGTAACGACCGACATGCGATTGTCGGACCTCGGAGGTCAGCGCCGAATTGTGTCCTAAACCCGAATTATTAACCCAAACATTTATTGTAATGACAAAAAATAATAGTCAGACTTCGAAGATAAAGCGCCAAAAGCAGCTTATCACGAAAAAAGCAATGTGTCAGAAAAAGCGGACTATCTCGAAGGTTCGTGGACCAAAATGAAAAACAATTCTTTGTTTATCTCTTTGGTAGCTTATTTAACCACAGCTTTGGGATATATTGCAACTTTTCGTGCAGCCATTCAAGCCGCCATATCAGGCGGAGGGAATACTATTGCTGCTCGCGATGCGGCCGAGTTAAATGTTGATATTGCTAAGGATAAAATCCTTGCCTCCATTCAGGAAGCGGCTGATGCCGATTTAGCGAATGCGGTGACGATTATTGAAGGCACAGATGCATACGTTATAACTCGCAAAACAAGCGAAAGAGAATTGCTTGAAGTCGAGCATGGTGTGCTTCCGGGCACTTTTGATTTGTACTGCAAACCTCTTGCTTGTCGCTTTGCTGTTTTATTTATGATAAGTAGTGATAATATCCATTGGGATGTTGCCGACTTTAGCCACAATTCTACTGGCTTTATTGGTGGTTGCACCATTGGGCAAAAATATTATTTCAAAGCACAAACCTCTTCAGCTGAAGGGAAGAGTGCTTGGACTTATGTCCTTGATGTTTATGCTGAATAGTTTAGCATAAATTAATTTGTTTGATTTTTGAATGATTTTAATAGAAAAATGCAGCTATTCTAGGATTTCAAAAGAGGAATTTCGATTTCAGAAAAAAAAGCTCGATTTGTCAAAAGGAAGCCCAATTTGTCAAAAGGAAGCCCAATTTGTCAAAAAGAAGCCCGATTTGTCAAAAAGAAGCCCAATTTGTCAAAAAGAAGCCCAATTTGTCAAAAAGAAGCCCGATTTGTCAAAAGGAAGCCCGATTTGTCAAAAAGAAGCCCAATTTGTCAAAAGGAAGCCCGATTTGTCAAAAGGAAGCCCGATTTGTCAAAAAGAAGCCCGATTTGTCAAAAGGAAGCCCAATTTGTCAAAAGGAAGCCCAATTTGTCAAAAGGAAGCCCAATTTCTGAATGATATTAAAAACAGCACACATTGTAAATATGTTGTGCTGTTTTTATTTTTTGATAGAGAAGAAAATTATAAATTGTAGACTTTGACAGAATAAGTAAAGGAATTATATTTCGGTGACGATTTAAAATTGAATAATAAAACCATAAGGATATAAGATGATTTCTGAATAATCATTAAACAAAACACAAAATACAGCCCGGGAATAAAGGCAAAAACACAATAATTAAACTCTGCTTTGGGTGGTTTTCGTTCCTCTAAAAGTCTTCATCCTAAAGGTCTAGAACACTTTATTTAACAAGCTTGATTATTACATCCTATAATTGGGCGAATTCAATTATCTTTGCCGCCTTAAATAATCAACACTTTTAAATGAACAAAAACACAATAATAGGATTAATCATCATTTTTACTCTATTTATAGGGTATGGTATTATCACCGCCCCATCGAAAGAGGAGGTTCAAAGAAAGAAACATACACAGGACTCCCTCATCGCCTTGCAATGGAAAATCGACTCGGCTGCTAAGTTTGCTTCAGTTAAAAAAGATACTGCAAATCCCGAAAACACTGTAGCTGTTGCAAATACTGACACAGTAACCAAAACTCAAATTAATAAAGATAAATATTCATTGTTTTCGAATGCCGCTGAAGGCGAAAATAAGCGCTTCATTCTTGAAAACGAAAACATGAAAATCGCTTTATCATCAAAAGGGGGTAAGGTTTTTTCGGTTCAATTGAAAAAATATAAGACTTACGATTCGCTTCCATTATTTTTATTTAAGAACGATTCATGCCGTTTTGGTTTGAACTTTTTCCTGAACAATCGCAACATTTCTACCAACGATCTTGTTTATAAGCCTTTCTGGTACGAAACCTCTACCACCGGAAAAGATTCAATTTCAATTGCAGGCAACGATTCTATTCATTTTGGGATGCGTTTATATGCCGCAAAAAACGATAGTATTATCGACGAATCGCGCTATATCGAATATCTTTACACCTTAAAAGGAAATGATTTTCAATTAGGATTAAAAATTAATCTGATTGGGATGCAAGATATATCGGCTTCAAATGCTGGCAATTTCGCCCTCGATTGGTTCGTAAAACTACAACAGCAAGAAAGAAGCCTGAAAAATGAAAGAATTACTTCTACGGTGTATTTTAAATTCTTAGACGAAGAGGTTGATTATCTTTCCGAATCAAAAGACGAAGAAAAATCGTTGAAGACCAAAGTAAAATGGTTATCGTTCAAACAACAATTTTTTACCAGCATTTTAGTAGCCGACAATAACTTTGCTAATGCCGATATAAAAACAATTACCGAACCCGATCACGATGGTTATTTAAAAACTATGCAGGCAAATGTTGGCTTGCAATTCGGAAATACCCAAAGCGAAAGCCAATCGATGTGGTTTTATTTCGGACCTAATAAATATAAAATATTAAAGAAATTCAACTTAAACCTCGAACGCCAGATTCCTTTAGGCTGGAGCTTTTTCATTATTGCTTGGATTAATCGCTTTGCGGTAATTCCAGTGTTCGATTTTCTAAGTAGCTTCGACATGAATTATGGGATCATCATTTTAATTCTTACCATTCTATTAAAGCTTTTCTTATTCCCAATTGCCTACAAAACTTATATTTCTTCAGCCAAAATGAGGGTTCTAAAACCTGAGATTGAAGAAATCAATAAGAAATTCCCCAAAAAGGAAGACTCGATGAAGAAACAACAGGCTAATATGGCTTTATATAAAAAAGCTGGAGTTAACCCCATGGCGGGCTGCATTCCGATGTTGTTGCAAATGCCAATTCTCATTGCGATGTTCCGCTTCTTCCCTTCATCAATCGAACTGCGTCAACAATCATTCCTTTGGGCCCACGATTTATCGTCGTACGACTCAATTTTTAACCTGCCCTTCACCATCCCTTTCTATGGCGACCACGTGAGTTTGTTTACTTTATTAATGACCATCACAACGATATTCTATACAAAAATAAACAACGACATGATGTCGACGGGAAATCAAATGCCAGGCATGAAGGTTATGATGTATCTCATGCCCATTATGTTCCTTGGGATGTTTAATAACTTTGCTTCGGGGCTAAGCTATTATTATTTCCTTGCCAATATTTTTACTTTCTTCCAAATGTGGATAATGCGCAAATTTGTTGATGAAGATGCTATTCATCGCAAAATTCAAGAAAATAAAATTAAACCGGTGAAAAAGTCAGGCTTTCAACAACGGCTCGAAGAAATGGCAAAGAAAAGAGGTGTGAATCCTAATTTAGTTAAGAGAAAATAGCGAAAAGATTATTTGCTTAAAGAGATTTAAGAATAACGATTAGGGGTTTTAGAATAATGATTTATCAGAGTTCTGAAAACAAAAACCTTTAATCGTTATTTGTTTTTTAATACTAATCTTTATTCCCAACCCTGAGCCAATACATCAATTATATGCATGGTCTTTATTGGTAATTGATGTTTCTGAATATATCCATTCAAATTCAAAAGACAGGAAGCTTCTGTTGAAACAATATATTCGGCCCCTGTTGTAAGAGCATTATTAACTTTCTGTTGCGCCATAGATGTAGAAATAGATTCGTTTTTCACCGAAAATGTTCCGCCAAAACCACAACAAACATCGTTTTCTTTCATTTCAAGAATACTAAGCCCCTTAACATTTTGCAGCAAGGTTCGAGGCTCATCTTTAATTCCATATTCGCGCAGGGCCGCACAAGCATCATGATAAGTTATAGTAGTGTCGAAGCGTGCACCAATATCTTTTACGTGAAGAATGTTAACAAGGAAATCGGTAAATTCATAAATGTTTTTTCTCATTTGCTTGAAGTCATTATGCAAAGAGGTATTATGAAATAGTTTAGGAAAGTAATTTCTAACATAACCAATGCAAGAAGCAGAAGGACCTACAATATATCTGTCGTTAGGGAAATCTTTGATGAATTTTTCGCCCATAGCCCTCGCTTCATCCCAAAAACCACTATTAAAAGCCATTTGCCCACAACAAGTCTGATTAGGGTTGTAATTAACCCCAACATCAAGTTTCTCAAGTATTTTAACCATATTTTTTGCTGTTTCAGCATAAACTTGGTCGACGAAGCATGGAACAAAAATATCAACAATCATACATTATTTCTTTTGGCAAAGATATGAAAATAAAAAAATCAATCGTTAATAATATGAATTAGTCAGTTGGGTTTCAAAAGGGGAAATTAATTGGGGTGCTAAGAATGTTGAATGAATTTCTTTTATGAATGATAATAATTCAATTTGAAAATCATCGAAGCAAATTCATTCTTATTTCTTCACCCAGTCTTTTACAGCTGTTTTATAATCACTTGTAAAGCCATAATGAGCTGTAAAAATATATTCGGCAAAAGGCAAAGAGCTAATTTTTGAAATTGATTTGCTTGCAGTTTCATTGTCAACAGTAAAAAACTCGTTGGGTATTCCAATTTCCCCATCTTGCAAACTCATCGCATCACCAATAAATAAATACTTGTCGTTTATTAAAAAGCACATCGAACCGCTAGTATGACCGGGAGTAAGAATTCCCTGTATTTTAGTATTATTGACAGTGATTATTTGCTGGTCGTCAAGAGTTGTGTAATCTTTAGTATGAATGTTGTTGCCAAACCATAGAAACTTCGATTTGTCACCATTAATCATATGCACTTCTTCTTTCGACAAAAATATTTTTGCATTTTTAAAAAGTTTCAGCGCAGACACATGGTCTTTGTCACTATGGGTTAGTAAGACCGCAGAAACTTTATCGGGGTCGATGCTTAGTTTTTTAAGCTCAGTTGCAATAACTTCTGCATCATTCCCTGCATCAATTGCAATATATTGATTGCTGTCTCTAACAATAAACATATTTACAAAGCCATCTTTTATAACAAAGATATTATCCACAGCTTCTTTTGTTTCTGTAACTTTCATGTCTTTTATTTCTGATTTAATTTTAAGATAAAAACCTCCAAAAATGAGGCCTGCTAATATTATTACGATGCCCAATAAGATGGCGATTCTTTTGAATATTTTTTTCATGGGTTATGATTGAGTTTTATGTTGTAAAGGTATGAAAAATAAGAAAAGGTTGATGAACTAACAAGCAGAAATAATTCTGTTTAAGGAAAGAATATGCTTTGCCCATAAGATAGGTTCGGTCAATATAATATCCAACCAAGGTAAAACCTTAGCCAAATTATCACTTTAAACACTATCAGTCTTAATGTATTACCAGCAAAAGTAAAATACTGTTGCTGCAGCCATTAACCCTAGAATAATAAGAGTGTTAATAATGATTTTGCTTTCACTTTTAATTTTAAGATTACAATCAGCAAGTTTTTCCTGAGCAAGATTATTATTAAAATTCAATTCTAGCGCCTTTGTGTAACACTCCTTAGCGCTGCGAAAAATCTGAATTTTCATTAAATCATCACCCCTGTTTATCATCTCATTGAAAGTAATTTCTTCTTTACTTAAGTTTTCATTTGAAATGTGTACCATAATTCAATTCTTTAATTAAAAAACCTCATCAAAAATAATAAATTTCAATGAACCTGCCAAAATATTTCAGTAAAATATATTTCTTTATTTAGGGGAATTCGTTTGTGAAATTAAATTTTCTCTTACAGGAATAAGGGATTTTATATTAAAATAGCATTTAAGAAATATACTCAAATTCATCTCTTGATAAAATAATTAAGCCCAAAACTTAAGCTTGAAAAGCTAAAATTTGCTATAAATCCTTTATTCAAGTTCACAACCTCCTCGTGACTTGTTTGATATAATTCTTTTTTATATTGATAGCCAATGAACCCAAATTTAGCCTCAAGAGCAAACCTTTTTCCTAAGAAAAAAGAAAAGCCGGGTGATATTCCAATTTTAATTAGGGTGAGATCTCCATCAATAATATAATCATAAAACACATAAAGGTTGGGGTCTTCAGCTTTTCCTACTTCTTTATAAGTGCCTCCCGAAAAATAAACACTTGTGTTTAAGAATAGCGCCATGTTCTCATTAATGGATAAGTAGGGTCTGATAAAAACATTTACATCATAAATATTAGTAGTCTTCTTACTATACTCCTGTCCTACTTTCGCTGCAAACTTATCGCTTTGATATTCATATCCAAAACCTAAACCTAATGAAACATTTTTAGAAGCAAACCCTCCAACTTCAGGAGCAATTGAAAACCCAGTCAATTGATTTGTGCCTGGAGTTAAAATATTAAATTCAGAACTGCTGCTTTCTGAATAAAAACTCAAATCACTACCAATAAAGATATTCCCCTGAGCAAGCTGGCCAAATAGATATTGTGGAAGTATTATCAATAAAAAGATTGATAAGAATAGTTTCTTAAAGAGTCCAGAGTTATTAAGCATGGTAGATTTTTTAAGTATTTTCTCTTTTGTTTTAGCGTATCAATATACTGGGTAGATTTATTTACAAGCAAAAATACAGAATAATATTCATTGCTTAAACCAAAAGCAATAAATTGTTCTTTTGCATATGAACTTCAGATGCTTTGTTTGACCCTAAAAGCTGTTCCTTGAAACAAAATTATAAAATAATTGACCCTAAAAAAGTTGGGAAAGCGTTACAAAAAGTGACACACGGAAAGAAAAAATCAAAATAGAATTAATTACTTTTCTCGTGCTAAATCTTGAGGCCAATAACATTCAGTATAATAGCAATATTATAGGTTATGATATTTGTTAACTTGAAATTGACCTTTATCAAGTATTGCTATGTTATCAAAAAAATTATCTTTGTCGATTATCATAAACTAATAAAATGTAATATGAAAAAAGCTTTACTTATTGTGTTAATATGTTTTTGGGGTTTTGTTGGATATGCTCAAAAAGCTAGCATTAAAGGAGGTGTAACCGATTCTAAGACTAAAGAAACCATGGTGGGGGTGAATGTTTTTGTTACTGAAAAACAAGGCGTAACTACTGATATTTTTGGCAACTATGTGTTAGAACTTGCTCCAGGAAAGTATACCATTACCTATAAATTTGTTGGATATGCCTCTGCTAAACGAAATGTGGATGTTAAAGCAGGAGATATGAAGACTTTAAATATTGCATTGGAAGAAGAGTCAAAAGTATTGGATGAAGTTGTTGTGAGTGCCGGGCGATTTGAGCAAAAACTATCTGATATCACTGTTTCGATGGAAGTGATAAAGCCACAGATGTTGGAAAACACAAACACCCGTTCGTTGGAAACGGCTATACAACAAGTGCCAGGGGTTATGATACAAGATGATCAGGCGAGTATTCGTGGAGGCAGTGGGTATTCGTATGGTGCAGGTAGCAGAGTATTGTTAACTGTTGATGAAATGCCAATGCTTACCGGTGCTGACGGCGCTGCTAAGTGGTGGTTTTTACCCCTCGAAAATATTGAACAAGTGGAAGTAATTAAAGGTGCTTCCTCTGCTTTATTTGGCTCCTCTGCTTTGAACGGAGTGGTTAACGTTAGAACTGGCTTCCCATCTGCTACTCCTCTTACCAAATTTTCTATGTATAGTGGTTATTATGATAATCCCGAACGTTCAGAAATTAAATGGTGGGGAAACACTCAAAGAGTTTTCACCGGAGCAAGTTTATTGCATTCGCATAAAGTGAAAAATTTCGATATTGTGGTAGGCGCTAATGTTTTCTCCGATCCTGGGTATCGGGAATTTGATGCAGAGCAAAGGGTTGGTTTAAATACAAAACTTCGTTATCGGTTCAAGAATGTCCCTGGTTTGTCTATTGGAATTAACGGCAATTATATGACGAGAAGTGGAAATTCCTATTTGCTTTGGGGAAACGGAACCGATTCGGTGTACAGATCTTCTCCCCTATTTGTTCAGAAGAATGAAAACACTTATTTAACTCTTGACCCTTATATGGTGTATTTCAAAGGAGAAAGATCGCGCCATAGCCTTAGAGTTCGTTACTTTGGGGTAAACAATATGAACAACACCAATCAAAATAATAAAGATGACCTTTGGTTTGGGGAATATCAATATCAAAGACATTTCAGCAAATCATTCACCTGGACTATTGGAGCAACAGGCTCCTACTCCGAATCGAGTGCTCAGTTATATGGCAGCGCACATCATTATAGTGCAAGTCTTGGTTTGTATACTCAGGGTGACATCAAATTAGGCCGTTTCAATGTTTCCGTCGGGGGCCGTTGGGAAGGGTATAAATTAGATCAGGATGCATTTCATTCAATGCCTGTTTTTCGCACAGGTTTAAATTATCAATTGTTTGAGCATTCATTTTTAAGGGGTTCGTTTGGGTTGGGATTTCGCTATCCAACCATTGCTGAGCGCTACACAACTACCTCGGCTGGTACTATAAAAATATTCCCTAATCCAGTGCTAGAACCTGAGCAGGGTTGGAATGCTGAGCTGGGTATTAAGCAAGGTTTTAAAATCTTGAACTGGAGTGGTTATATAGATATTGCAGGTTTCTGGACCGAATATAGCAATATGATAGAGTTCTCGTTTGGGCAACATTTCCCCGATTCGCTGGCCAACAGCACCGATTTAAATACAGCAATTTATTATACCGGTTTCAAAGCATTTAACGTAGGTCATGTGCAAATTTCGGGGCTTGATATTTCTATTGCCGGCAGAGGGTCAATTTATAATTTAGGAGTTAACTTTTTGGCTGGTTATACTTATACAAACCCCATCACTCTTAAGGCTGATTCAACTGCGTCTACTCATTCAACGATATTGAAATACAGAAACTATGGTTCGTTGAAAGCCGATGTTGAAGTGAGTTACAAAAAACTTTCGATTGGCATGGGGCTTATCTATTTTAGTAATATCATCAATATTGATAAGGCTTTTGAAGATGATGTAACCATTCGCAATAACTCTGGTGGCGAATATCATACTGGCATATATTTTCTTCCGGGTTTAAAAGATTACCGTCATTCGCATAACGATGGCGAATATGTTTTAGATGGAAGAATAGCTTGGCAAATCAATCCCAATTCGAGGTTTACTATTGTGGTGAAAAACATCTTAAACCGCGAATATATGATACGTCCAGGCGATGTTCAGGCCCCTCGCAGCTTTGTGTTACAATATAACTTTAAGATGTAGCCTAAAAAGAAAACTCTGGCAGTTTTCGCTTGCTTTTCTTTTTATTTGGCCTTTTTGTTTGCATTGACTTTGGCCTAAGTGAAGTGTGATTTTTATTTTACAGCCTATTTCGCTATCTTCGGCTATGGCTAAAACTTAAATTATGGGCACCGCAATTTTTTATATAGCAGTATTTCGATTCGTGACGGTGACCCTATAAATTGTCACAAGGCTATCTCGATTTTTTATACCGACCTAATAATTTTTTATAGGGCTATTTCGATTTTTTTTACGTCTGTTTTAATTCGTCACAGCCCTAATTCGATTTTTTATACCAGCATAAATATTTTTTATACGGCCATTTCGATTTTTTATACCGGCATAAAAAAAATTTATACCCCTATTTTGAATAGACATAAAAATGTAAAATCTTATAATTCAAACATATAACAAAAATGAAGGAATTCCAGAGTCTATTTCCCCGGCAAAAGGATAGCACCCTCCTCTAAAAGCAGAAATGCTTAAACGCCAAAACCAAAATATTCCGATTAGCGATTTTCGACCCAGCCTTTTTCAATAATAAATTCTGCAATTTGTACCGCGTTGGTGGCGGCTCCTTTGCGGAGATTATCGGAAACTATCCACATATTCAATGCATTTGGGCACGAAGGGTCAAGCCTAAGCCTTCCAACAAACACCTCATCTTTGCCCTGAACATATAGGGGCATTGGATAGTGATTTTCGTCGGCTTGGTCTTGCAGAACTATGCCCTTGCTAGTTTCGAATAGGTTTCTTATCACCTCCAAATCAAATTTATTATGAAATTCGATGTTCACCGACTCTGAATGTCCGCCCAAAACAGGCACCCTTACCACCGTAGGTGAAACCAAAATGCTTTGATCGTTCAAAATCTTGCGGGTTTCCGAAATAAGTTTCTCTTCTTCAGTAGTATAACCGTCGGGCAGAAAAGTGCCGCCATGTGGAATTACATTTAAATCAATTGGATGAGGGTAGGCTTTTTCGCATGCCTTATTTTCTCTTTCGCCATGAAGCTGGGCAACGGCTTTCACGCCCGTTCCCGTGACCGACTGATAGGTTGAAATAACAATTCGTTTTATGCCATAGAGTTTATGCAAAGGGGCAAGGGCCATAACAAGTTGAATGGTAGAACAATTCGGATTGGCTATGATTTTATCATCAGGGGTCAGAATTTCGGCATTCACTTCAGGAACAATTAGAGGAATGTGGGCAAACATTCGCCAAGCCGATGAATTATCAATCACAAAGGTTCCGATTTTTGCAAACTCAGGAGCCCATTGTTTTGAAGCCGCACCTCCTGCCGAAAACAGAGCAATATCAGGTCTTGCCTTTATGGCTTCCTCCATCGAAATAATTTTCATCGTTTTACCCCCAAACATTATTTCTTTGCCTATCGATTTCTCAGATGCCACCATCAGCATTTCGCTATTTCCAAAGCCTCTTTCTTCCAATACTTTTATCATTACACCCCCTACAAGTCCTGTGGCACCAACGATTGCAATTTTCATTCTAATAATATTTATGGTTTTAAATTAAATTATTTTGCCTTAAAAACGATTTTCTAAAAACAAAATTACTACATTTACACTATTATTTGGCCGAATCATGAAAAAGATATTAATCCTATTGTTGTTTCCTTTGCTTTGCAATGCTCAGATGAATGATAATTTTTCTGATGGAAACTTTAGCAACAATCCTGTTTGGGCAGGAAATGACAGCAGTTTTTTGGTTGAAAATTACGAATTACGTAGCAATGGCCCACAGTCGGCCGCCATGCTTTATTTAAGCACACCCAATAATTTAGTAAGCAATACTGAATGGAATTTTCTAATCGATTTGAAGTTTAATCCAACAACTTCAAATTTTGTGAGGGTGTTTTTGGTTTCCGACGGAGCAAATCTTAGCAATGCACCAAATGCTTATTATGTGGAAATTGGTCAAACCAATGCCGATTACATCAAATTTTACAAGAAAACTGCTGGTGTTTCTACTTTACTTTTCACAGGGACAACTTCTTTTGCCTCTAGCATAAAACTCAGGCTCAAAATCACCAGAGATAATGCAGCCAATTGGAATATTTATGCTGATGCAACAGGTGGAAATGTTTTTGTTCCGGAAGGGGCTCCATTTAATGACAACACCCATCTTGCCACATCTTATTTTGGTGTTTATTGCCAATATTCCACAGTATCGCGATATAATCAGTTTTATTTTGATGACTTTTCTATTGGCCCTATAGTTGCCGACACCATTAAACCGTACGTAAATACGCTAAGTGTTATTTCGCAAAATCAACTCGATTTGAAATTTTCAGAAGCGGTTTCTGATGCGAGTGCACAAACAGTTTCTAATTATATTGCCGACAATGCAATTGCATCTCCAAACTCAGCCACCAAGGATATTTCCGACCCTTCGCTTGTTCATTTGGTTTTTAGCACAGCATTTGCGCCGGGGGTGCTTAATCATATTAGCATTAATAATGTTCAGGATTTGTCGGGAAATACCATGCTAAGCCAAACTCTTGCCTTTGGATTTTATAAGCCCAACTCTTTTGATGTTTTAATAAATGAATTGATGATAGACCCAAGTCCTGTAGTTGGCTTACCCGATGCCGAATGGGTCGAACTTTATAACCGAACCCATTTCCCGGTTTCTTTAAATGGCTGGAAATTAATATTGGGAAGCAGCGCAAAAGTATTACCCGATGTCAGCATTCTGCCCGATAGTTTTCTAATTATTACCTCAACAAGCAGTCAGGCATTACTGCAATCCTATGGTCCTGTGCTTGGACTTTCGAGCCTTGCTTTGACAAATACCGGTTCCATGGTGCTACTTTTAAATGAAAACTCACAAGCAATATCCTTTGTAAGTTATGGCGAGAATTGGTATAAAGATCCCAATAAAAAAGATGGGGGTTGGTCACTTGAATTAGTCAATCCGTTTACTCCTTGTGAAGGGGAGGCTAATTGGCAGGCCTCAAACGATCCTTCGGGAGGGACGCCAGGCAGAAAAAACAGCATACAACAATTTGCGCCAGATATAAACAAACCCAGTCTAAGCCGTGTTGCGGTTATTGATTCTATGAATCTTCAAGTTTTCTTTTCTGAACCTATGGATAGTACGACTTTGCTTCAACCCAATAGTTTTTCTATTGATAATGGTATTGGAAATCCTAATCAGATTTCATTAATATTTCCTGACTATTCATCTGTTTTACTTCAATTGAGTAATTCCCTATCGGCGAGCATTATTTACACTCTCACTCTTAGCGATACGTTGAAAGATTGTGTCGGAAATTCAATTGATGTCTTCATTACAAAACAATTTGCAATTCCTCAGGCAGCTCAAGCTTACGATATTGTGATAAATGAAGTTTTAATTGACCCAACTATAAATGGAGCACAATTTATCGAACTCTACAATCGTTCTAATAAGGTGATTGATCTAAAACAATTGGAGCTTGCAAATATTGATAATGGGAGTTTAAGTTCTGTAAAAGAGATTTGCTCAGAAGGATTTTTACTTTTCCCGGCTAAATATATTGCCATTAGCACTGATCCTTTAAAAGTAAAACAGGAATATTTTACAACTAATCCCGATGGATTTATTAAGATTGCCGACATGCCAACTTATTATATCAGCAGCGGAACTGTCGTTTTAGTTGACCGCTCCCTGAATGCTATTGATCAGTTTAATTATAATGTAGATATGCAATATCCGCTTTTAACAACCACAAATGGGGTTTCATTGGAGCGTATTAATTATGATCGCCCAACTCAAGAGCGTTCTAACTGGCATTCGGCAGCTGCAGATGTGGGATATGCAACTCCGGCTTACAAAAATTCACAGTTCAACGAAAATACCACTTCCGACGACCCAATAACATTAAGTCCCGAAATATTTTCACCAGACAATGATGGGAATAATGATGTTTTAAATATAAACTATACATTTGCCGAACCGGGTAATGTTGCCAACATAAGAATTTTTAATTCAAAAGGAGGGATTGTTCGATACCTTGAAAAGAATCAACTCCTAGGCACTCAGGGAGCTTTTGCTTGGGATGGCCTTGACAATGATAATCAGAAAGCTGGCATTGGTATTTATATTGTTTATGTTGAAGTTTTCGATTTAAAAGGAAACCTGAAACATTACAAGAAAACTGCTGTCTTAGCCGGAAAACTTTAAATAATAAACCATTATGCTAATAATTTACATCATACTTTGTTTTGTACTTGCCTATTTGCTTGGAAGTTTACCTATTTATCACTGGATTTTACCTAAACGAAACCCCGATTCATATCCCCTGGAAATTTTAGGATGGTTCATCACCTTACTGAAAGGGGCAGGTGCCACATTTTTAGCCTTCATTGCCGGGAAAATGTATTTTTCGACCGATAATTTTGTTTCATTTCAAATATTATTAGGCATAGGCGCATTGCTGGGAGTCCTTTTTTCGATGTTCAGAAAGAAACCCAAAGAAAGACCTTTGGCTTTGCTTTTGGGCATTATGATCATACTCTCGCCTTGGATAACCCTATGTTATTTGTTAGTCTTTTGCATCGTCTTTATCATTTGGCGCTATCTATCTTTAGCATTTTTAGTGGCTTCTCTTTCCTATCCCCTCATCATGGCATTCATTTTTAACGAGCGTACCATCTCCCTACTTTTGTTTGCAATAGGCTTGGTTATTTTTACACTTTTTCTGTATGAAAGTAATATCATCAAGCTCATTAACAGAAAAGAAGTCCGTTATAATTTTGGGAAGAAACGATGAAAGCCATCTATAATATTATTTTAATTGGTTCGGGGAATGTGGCAACCCAATTGGGATTGGCGCTTAAGCATAAAGGCAAAAATATTTTGCAGGTTTATAGCCCTAACATCAATCATGCACGAGTGTTGGGCGGGAAACTGGAAGCGGCCCACACAAGCGATATTCGTAAACTCTATAAATTTGCCGATTTATATATTGTTTGTGTTCTTGACAGCGTAATTGAACCCTTATTAAACACACTTTCATTTAATCATAAGCTTATTGTTCATACTTCGGGAAGTATAGGGATGGATGTTTTTAAAGATAAATTTCCACATTTCGGAGTGTTTTATCCTTTTCAAACATTTTCAAAGAAAGGAAGAGCCAATTTTAGTAATATCCCCATTTTTGTTGAAGCCAATATTCCTGACAACGTAAAGCGCTTAAGGCAATTGGCCGAACTCCTCAGCGAAAATGTCAGAGAATTGGATTCGGAACAAAGGCGATGGTATCATATGTCTGCGGTGTTTGCCTGCAATTTCAGTAATTTCATGTATATGGCTGCAGAAGAAATTTTGCAAAGTAAAAACTTGGATTTTAGTTTACTCTTCCCCCTTATTAAGGAAACTGCCAAGAATGCTCTTAAAACTTCCCCAAAAGACAATCAGCGGGGACCGGCAATAAGAGAAGATCGTCCCGTAGTTGAAAGCCATTTAGAAATGCTTAGTTATGATAAAGATTTGCGGGAGATGTACCGAAATCTTACCAATGCTATCATTATTAAGAAACGCAAGAAATAAGTCATTTATTCATCCCACAATTTGACCAACTCCCTCCCGGATTTGTTTCCACTATACACGACTTGGAAAGGATTTGCTGACTATTCTGCCAAATCAGTTAGGGGGACTTCAACAATAAGGGAGCAAGAGAGTTGTTGAATTCGCATAAGGATTCTCTTTTTCCCTAAATAGGATATCATTTCACCTTCTAAGCCTACCAATACTCCATTTTTAATCAGAATAATATCTCCTTTCTTAAATTGAGATGTCGTTACGGTGATATTATATTGCGATTCCATCAATTGACGTATGGATAATATCTGACGTTCGGGGATTTTTACCGCTTTACCTGCAAAGGTAATATATCGAACTGCGCCTTGCACATTAATGGCACTGTAATATTCTTTTTCGCTTACTTTTACAAATAAATAGGATCGAAACAGGGGTTCTTCGACCCATTTTTTCCTGTCTTTCCATTGACGAAGCCTTTTTTGTAATGGCAAATATACTTCTATGCCATTTTCTTCAAGAATTTTATGGACTTTCTTCTCTGAACGGGGGCAAGTATAAATTGCATGCCAATGATATTCAGATGCATTTTGAGCATCAGTGGTATTCATATGTGATTGCTATTAAGGAAAAGATAATTCATTTAAAAAAATTGTCAGTCTTTTTTATGCTTTTGAAACGGACTGCAAGATTACTACAATGATTTTAATTTGACAACATAAATGTTTTTTTTATGCATTTCGACCTTGCTTTTAAACACCTAATCGAGTGAAACCAATAGATTATAAATAAAAGATCTCTCATCAAATTGACAAGAGATCTTTTAAAAAAACAAAATCGATTAAATCAACATACTATTTTTTAACTTTAGTAGTTTTCACACTATCTATAACAATGGATAGTGGTTTTTGTTCAATGAATTCTTTAAGTACTGAATGCGACATTATCCATTTCTTACCATATAATTCTTTAAAATCTTTATCATCCTCATTTTCAAAATCCTTTAAGAGTAGTTTTGCATTTGAACTAATATCCAAAATTTTGCCTTCAGGAACTTTAACTATGATTTTCACTTCTTGTGCTCTCCATTTATTGGCAATATCAAACTGATAAACTGGGTCGAGGATGATTTTTT
This sequence comes from uncultured bacterium, assembly GCA_903922465.1. GTDB lineage: Bacteria > Bacteroidota > Bacteroidia > Bacteroidales > CAIXTV01 > CAIXTV01. Next base: position 2,066 of record CAIXTV010000135.1, on the reverse strand, counting down.
CGCCTACTTGTTTCAAATTATATTTTATGTTTTCGATATTCCGTTCTGCTTCTGTTAAAGACGCTCCCCTGGAAGTTGAAAAAACAATTAGTTGAAAGCTGTCGTTTTCGCTATTAAGCACTTCGAGTTTTGGAATTCCCAGAAAAGCATCTTTACCTTTCATTTCGATGAGGCTAAAAGGGCCTTCGCCATGTAGTTTTCTTTCTTGCAGCATGCTCAAATCGAAATCGGTGGCCTGATTTATCTCAAGCGAAAGTGTGTTGCCCATAGGTTGACTTATGGCTATTTTTTTCGAGGCAAAACTCTTGTTTGAATAATCTTTTGTTATCTGAAAAGCGAGTATTATACAGATGATAAGACCTGCAAACCAAAAAGAAAAAGCTGATATTCCGATAATTCTTTTTCGGCTTTTGCTTCCAAGCACTATTTTTATGCCATTATATATCAGCATGATGAGAGGAACACCTATGAATAAGGATAATCCAATATAGGTAAGGGTAATTTGATAAGGTGCATCCATGAAAAGGGCCAGGAAATCGCCAAAAGAATAACTACTTATGACTGAACCACCTCCCAGAGTGATGGTTTTGGCTCCGAAAAAGGCTGCAATCAGTCCGACCAAGACAAATAGGCCTACTATGATAAAAATAAGGCCTATGAATATGCCAACAGCTCTTACGAAATATTTTAAAAGGGTGAAAAGAAAGTTAAAGAAACGTTCGAAACGCGTTGGTTGAGATGCATTACGCTGTTCGGCAAAGGCTGCTTTGGCCTCCTGACCCATTTCTTTGAATTTATCTTTTATTTGGCTGAATTCTTCTTTTATATTCTTCTCAATATTATTAAGATTAATTTTTTCGCCTTTCATTTCCAATCTTTCGACTGTTGTTTTAGCTTCGGGAATGCTCATCCAAAGCACTAAATAAACCAGTACGCCTGAAAATCCAAGTAAAATTGCCACTATAAAGAGTATGCGGATGATGGTTTTATCCATATTAAAATAGGCTGCAATTCCGCTACACACTCCACCGACTACTTTATTATCAGGATCGCGAAAAAGACGGCGAGCCGCTTTTGTTTCTGCTTTTGGAGCAGTTTGTCCCTCGAATTCGTCGGGTTGGCCCATGATAGCAATAACCGATTGGATGTCGGCAAGGGTGACAACTTTGACATTCGATTCTGTTTTCTCAATTAACATTTCTGCAATACGCGATTCGATGTCGCCCAAAATTTCATCGCGACCTTCCTCATTATTATAATGTTCTTTGAGACTGAGTAAATACTGATTTAGTTGTTCGTAAGCATCTTCATCTATATTGAAAATGGTTCCGCAAATGTTTACCGTAAAATTTTTTTTCATGCTTATATGGTGTTAATTGTTGTTTTTAATTATTGAATTTACTGAATTGACGAAATCTATCCAATTTTCACGGAGTTCCTTCAAAAATTGGCTTCCTGCTTCGGTAATTTTAAAATATTTACGTGGGGGGCCAGATTTGGATTCCTCCCAGTAATAAGACAGATAGCCCTGATTTTTCAAGCGGGTGAGTAAAGGATATAAAGTCCCCTCAACCACTATCAGATGGGCCGATTTCAGGCGTTCGATAAGATCGGAAGTATAGGCGTCTTTTTCATACACTATGGTGAGTATGCAAAATTCAAGTACGCCCTTCCGCATTTGTACATTTATATTTTCTTCTTTCATGCCGCAAAAATAATACTTTATTTGGTACTATGTATAACAAAGTAGCATGTTGTTTGAAAATAATGCTTAAGTCACTGATTGTCTGTGAGAATAATTTTCGGGAAATAATTCAGAAAACCTCACACAAAGACCCAAGACCCTCAAAAGAAGACCCAAGACCCCCAAAAGAAGACCCAAGACCCTCAAAAGAAGCCCCAAGACCCAAATTTCAAATTCCAAGCCCCAAGGAAGAAACGAAGGCGAGTTGTTGCACCCCGCTCGGAACTTAAAACTTAACACTTAAAACTTAACACTCTAAATTCAGAGTTTCATACAAAGACCCAAGACCCCCAAAAGAAGACCCAAGACCCAAATTTCAAAT
>CAIXTV010000134.1 GCA_903922465.1 uncultured bacterium | reverse complement strand
TTCTCAACAGATTAATGTCTGTGTATTTAATCCGTCTTGAGTAGCTAACCATTACCCCTTCTAAGGGGTTTTCTGCTAAATTTTCAAATTTTGTTGGCATAATTTTAATTGTTTAAAGTTAAAAAATAAATTGCGTTTAATTGATGAATAAACTTATATCGAAACATCTTATGCTCAGTTATGCTTAATGGGCATTAATAATGTTTTTTAAATACAAAATAGAATTTAAGAGTATTGAAATTTGTTTTTATATATAAGCTTATTCCATTTATAAGGTTTATAAAATATTTATTTGCATATAGCTATATTATTTAATGGGAATCCAAAATATTTTTCGGCATATAATTGAGACTTTCATAGGGTGCCAAATTGTTTTTCGATATATGAAAGAGTCGTTCATAGGGCATAAAAAATATTTTTTAAAAGGTAGATGAGTCATTTAATCGTATTCGAATACATTTTACTGAGTGATGTTGCATCAAATTTTATGCCATGACATTTTGTCATTATTTGAAATTGTTTGTAGAGAGAAATTACAATTTTATTCGTGAAACTAAATTTTTGCGAGCGACAGCAAAGTGAAAATTCTAAGTTGAACGAATCCCGACAGCATAACTCGTCGGGATAAATAAGTTTAATACTCCGCCTCTTGAGGCGAATAGAATAATTATTTCTTGGAGATACCTAGACCGCTAGCGGCGAGTAGCTTCATTAACCTAGATACTTAAAATTTAGTTTAGTCGAAAATTATATTGAGAAGATAACTGATAATAACAATTAGCTGTCAATAAAGTGAAACCTGTTTAATGACAAAGATTATGATTAAACCTTGTTTGATTTAGCAAAGATAGTAGCACCAATCAAAACTTCATTATTTGAGGCACCATCAAGTTCTGTGGATTTTTGAGTATGAATTACTGTGAAGTTTAGTTTTTCTATCAAATTGATATGATCTTGAAATTTTAAACGATTTTGATAATAAGATCTTTTACCAACTATTATTTTCCACCATAAATTTGAAATCTGCAAATGGCCGTTCTTATTTTTGGTAATGCCATGTGAATGAAATTCGATATCATGAAACATAAAGGCTTTAGGTTTCAAATTATAAGCCAATCCTTCATAAACTGAATTCGGATTATTAACATGTTCCATTACTGCTCTGGAAAATGCCAGATCGAGTGATAAGGAAGGTGCTTTTAGCCAATCGTAAACAATATTAAGGTGCTTTGTTCCAATACAGTCAGAATTTATTTCATTCCGTAACACCTTAACAAATTCATCCTCCATGAATTTAGGGATAATAAAATGTGAAGGATATTCATGATTAGTAACATGAATATTCAATTGTTTGAAATTAGGCGAAATAGGAGTTTTGTTTTTGAAGAGTGTAACAATTTCATCTAAAAGTTTGAGATTGTTTTCTCTATCGAAATGATTTTCGATTTCTAAAGCGAAATATTGTTTAGTTCCTGTTAGTAATGCGCAAATACCTACTCCGACAGAGCCACCACAGCCAAGTTCGCCAACCCTTTCAAAAATGGGGTTTACACCACTTTCATGTATTTTTTCTAATAAACTTAACCATAAAGTATAACAAAACTCTGCATTAGCCCCACTGTGTTTTGTTGAGGACTTTTTCTTATCTAAGACATTCACTACTCCAGGGATATAGGTAAGTAAACCCTTAGCAATAGCTTTCACTGTCATAATGTCAGTCATTTAAACTAATATTAGGATTTCGGATTACTGTTCTACGCTTACCAGTAGGAGTGAGTTTTATTTCTTCAACAACTTCTACTGTGACTATAACATCACTACCAATATAATTGCTCCAATAAGTACTGAGCTTGTGATGAACTTCTGAATTGAAAGCTCTATTTACAATTAAATTAATTGTAATTTCGTTTTCTTTATCCTGAATTACTTGTATTTGGTCAACTTCGGAGACATACTGAAAATATGCAACAAAGTTTTCTACAATAAGAAGTTTGCCTGAAGGAGTGCGCAAAATATCACTATCACGCCCTTTAATTCTTTTAATATTTTGGTAATTCCTTCCACAACTACAAGTTTTATCCTCACCTAAGACGATATAATCCTGAGTGTCATATCTGATAAAGGGTGAAGCATAATTATGTAAATCAGTGGTTATATGTCTGTAGGGCCTTTCAGGATCTGACAAAGTGACATTATCCTCTATAAATTCAGAAATTGCAGACTCTTCTCCTGGATGGTAGTTTTCATGTGTTGGGCATTGGGCAAAAACGGATCCTCCTTCACAACTATAGGCATCAAATATTTTAACTCTAAAAACTTCTTCTATTTCTTTTCTGACGTCATCATGTAATGTGCTACCCGTGGTATTTATGGCAACTAAATCACTTGCTAGGTAGTTTTGATTTTCCTTTTTTATCATCTGAGCTAAAAATTGTAATGGAATTGGATAACATCGAATAAATTTCGGGTTACCTTTTTGAATTTCATTTCCAATTCTTGTAAATTCAGAAGAAACTATTTGGTTAGAGGATAAATAAATGCAATTATTAACATAGTCCTGAATTTTTTTAATCAAGTTATTCCTTGAATTCATGCTTACCTTAACGTATTTATCCCCCAATTGATATCCCATCCAATACCATGACCTAATTGCTGAGGCTCTTGATATTGAAGCGGAATCTCTAGTTGTATAAAATTGAAAAGGCTCGGCTGTTGATCCGCTTGAGCTAGAAAACACCAAATCTTTCTTTTTGTAATTCGTTGCTAAATGCTTACTCTTATTTAGTTTAAGCATGTCCTTTGTGATAATCGGTAATTTTAATAAATCTTCTTTTGTTTGAATATCCTCAGGTTTTAGTCTTAAATCCTTAAACAACTCATTATAGAATGGCACATTCGTATAGGCATGATGAAGAAGCAGACGAAGTTTTTCGTTTTGATAATCATCAATTTGCTCTCTAGTCCAAAATTGACTTTTATTTAAAAACTTCAAATACTTATAAATACGTCTATCGGTGGCCAAATCACTAAGGGGTAGAATAAGGTTTTCTGAAATAAAATTATTAATAGACATTATGCGTAATTTAATTTTTAATCTCTTGGTCAAGAAGAATTTTAAGTCCTTCTTCTAAGGTTGTTTTGGGTTCCCAATCAAGAATTTTCCTAGCCTTGGTGATATCAGCAATGGTGTCTGACACTTCAGATTGTCTTGCTTCACCCGAAAATTCAATTTCAATGTTATTGTTGGATATTTTGCTGACTATTTGAGCTATTTCTAAAACTGAATGACTTTTGCCAAAACCCAAATTGAAAATCTCATGAGTGGTTTTCTGATAAAAAATGCATTGTATGATTCCGTCAACGAGATCGTCAATATATAGCATATCGCGTCTTGGTTTTGGATCTTTTAAAAATATTTTACCGCTCTTTGCCTGTTTAATAATAGAAGGAATTAAAAAGTCAGTATTCTGCCCAACTCCATAAGTATTAAAAGGTCTGATAATAATGCTAGGTAATTTATAATCATTATGATATCCCCAACAAAGCTGTTCCCCAATAATCTTAGTATTGGAATATGGATTAAATGAACTTAATGGGTGGTTTTCATCAATAGGTTGATATTGAGGAATACCATATACATAAGAACTCATGAAAACCATTTTAGCATTAAAACTTCTGCAAACTTCAAGCATGTTTAAAGTTCCCACTACATTGGTGTTATAGAAATCATAGGGGAAATCATAAGAGTATGGAACAAAAACCCTAGCTGCCAAATGACATAAAACATCAAATTGAGGTAAATTTTTTAATGTTTCTCTATTCGTTGTATCATACCCATCTAAAATATCAATTTCAATTATTTCAATGTTCAATAATTGTAATTTCTCAATTAGGTGCTTTCCTATAAAACCCTTACTCCCTGTTATCGCTACTTTCACATTTATATTTTTATATTTCGATTCAAACAGACGTTTCAAATTGATAAAGTGAAATTATTTATTGATGTTTGATAATATGGTATCCCATATTTTCGACACATTATCAATTGATAAATTGTTTTTCACTTCTTGTGCATTATGAGAAATATTTGAAATTTCTAAAGGATTATTTATCAGAAATTCAATGATTTGAGCAAGTTCAAGTTCGTTTTCGGTATCGTTGAAAATAAATCCATTTTTACCAGGAGCAATTACATCTGATATATCCCCAACATTAGAAACAACAGAGACACATCCACAAGACATTGCTTCAAGTAGGGATAAAGGGAAGCCCTCACCTTTTGAGCACAATACAAAAATACTAGCTTTATTGTAAATGTCATTTTTTTCAACTTCTTCTACCCAACCTGTAAAGTGTATTTGCTCCTCAATACCCAGCATTTTAGCTTCTTGCTTAAGGTTATCACTCTCATCCCCAACACCTGCAATAAGAGCTTTTATTAGGGTTCTTTCTTTAATTGCAGCAATAGCTCTTAATAGTAAGGATAGATTTTTGTTTTTATCCAATCTTGAAATTGAAACAACATCATACTCTTTTTTTATATCGGATTTGAAATAATATGGTTCAAAATCAATTACATTGGGCAGGATAAATACTCTTTCTGGCTTAAACTTATTGTGAATTAAATAATTCCTTGATTTTTCTCCTGTAACAGTTATTGCTTTAATATTTCTAAAGAATAGTAGGTTTATTTTCTCTGTTAATTTGCCAAAAACCCAAAACTCTCTATGCCCTGCTATTGTAATATGAATAAGCGGTAAGCTTGTGAAAAAACTTGATAAACGAGCCAAATAGCCATGAGGATATAATAAAACTCCCATTACCACATCAATCTTGTGTTTTCTACAAAGTGCGATACCTTTAAATAATTTTTTAATATGCCTAAGCTTACTTTTCGAATTTTTATTAGTAATGGATAATATAGTTATTTTGTCAGATTTAATTACATTATCATCATCTCTTACAATATAAATATGATTTACAAACTTTGACTTTATAAGGGGTTGTATTATGCTATGGAAAGTAGTGTCAGACAGCTTATTATATAGTAGAATATTCATATTTTTCTCTCATATTTAAAAATCCGTTTAAGTAAATTGATAAAAACAAGCTTTTTATTTGAGGAAAACAAAAGTAATTTACATAACATAACTTTCATCATAATCCTTTGATAAAGCCTATTTATTTTAAGAGTTATTTTATAATATTTATTGTAGTAAACTGAGGATTGCAATAAAAGCCTTGACATTTGATTAAAGTATGATGTTACTTTTGCATTGAATTTTTGAGACTCTTGCATTGAGTTTAGAGTATCCTCATTAAGTATAACTTCCGATATATTAAACGCTACGGCTTCTCCTTTTCTAAAATGCAAATCTACTTTCATCCCAGTTTTGAATTCCTTTGAGAATAAGGAATCAAAGATAAAGTTTCCTAAGCTGTATACAATAATTCCGTTTTTATACTTTTCAATAGGCTGAATAACGTGAGGATGGTGCCCAATGATAATATCTGCACCATAGTCAATTACGGAATGTGCCAAATTAATTTGCTCTAATGATGGAATATGAATATATTCGTTTCCCCAATGGAAACTCAATAATTTGTAATCTAGTTGAAGTAAATTCATATCATCAATAGTTGCCTTCACATTATCTAAAGACAAGTCTGAATGGATATTTGGATTTGGAATATCTTTAATGGCATTAAATGCTGCAAAACCAAATTTTATTCCTTTACATTCAATAATCTCAACATTTGATTTATTTTCATTGAAAACTCCAACATGCTTTATGTGTGCATTTTGCAAAGCATTTTTAGTTGAATTAAAGCCAATAAGACCCTTTTCAAGTATATGATTGTTTGCGATGGATACTATATCGAAGCCCAATTCTTTTAAAATAACAACAAACTTTATAGAACCGGCAAAACTTCCCATGTTAACTAATTCATCAGAGTCGATAAGAGGTGATTCTAAGTTGCCAAAAAGAATATCTGATTCCTTTAATTTTTCAATAGTGTCCTTATTTATTATTTCAATACCATCTTTAAGTATGCGACTTCCTATACCAATACCTCTTGTATCGTCCATATTGGAAAGGAAAACATCTCCAACTAAGGTTAATTTTATTGTATTATCCATGTTTCCTAAAGACCAAAATTATTTTTATGGCTTATTAAATTTCTTGAAGTTTTGAACTAAATTAACTTTAGTATTTAATTAGGAAGCTTGAACTATAAAGACTCAGATAAAAAATCATTTAATTTTCCAGATATATATTTGTAATGTAAATTTTCTTTCATCCAATTGTATCCATTTTCAGTCATTTCATTACAAAGTTTTGTATCTGTTAAAATACTCTCAAATCCTGCCACAATACTTTCCATATTTTCAGGCTCTGCAATTATTAAATGCACTTTGTTTTTAAAATATAATGGAATGTCCCCAATTTTAGTAATAAGGACTGGCTTTTTACATGCCAAATACTCTCCGAGCTTTGTAGGAAAACCTGCTTCAGCAAAAACACCATTGGGTCTCGTTAATGCCAATATTTGACATGAATTCAATAATGCTGGTATTTTACTATATAAAACCAAGCCAGTGAAGGTGATATTAGCTTCAATATTAAGTTCTTCGGCATATTTTCTAAGTTGAGGCACTAAACTATTTCCATTTATTAAATCGCCAATAATCAATAAGTGAGTATTAGGGAATTTTTGATTCAATATCGAAAAACTTTTTATCAAATCCATTACCCCATCTTTGCGTGTTGGTGTCCCGGTATATCCAATAGTAATTTTATTTTCCAAAAATGGTTTTACATTTTCCAATTCGAATATTGTTGGGTCAATAGCATTGGGCAAAACATAAATCTTTTTTCTACTACTTAAGTTTGTTTGCAAATAATCTTTTAAATAATGCGATGCAACAAAGAAACCATCTGCATGCTTTATAATATGCTTCATATGAAAGTAAAAACTTTGCCACTTTATATTAGCTTTTGAATATTTCTTGGCTATTGGCTTTTCATAAAATTCAGGTATAACTATAATAAGTTTATTATGTAGGATCTTTTTTAAAAGTAAAAACCAGAAAGAATAACTCGTATTATAGAGCATAGTTATATGATTTTCACCTTTTAATCTACAATATGTAAGGTGAATCATGGTGTTTATTATCCCGAATAATATATCTGTTAACTTTCCGAAATAATTCCTTGGATGATTCTTAAAACACATGTGTTTATAAGTTATTCGATTAAATTTTCCTTTTCGCCTGTAATCTGCATCAATAGTTCTACCATAAAATCTGCCGGTGGGCAAAATTACTTCAATATGATTCGTCTCAATTTCTGTTAACGACAAGGCGAAATTTCGAAGTAGATTTGCTGAAGGTCCTCCATAAGGAAAATTCCCAAAAAATATTATTTTTATATATTTATCTTTCATGTTTATTCAATAAAGATATTATGCCAACTTCTTTATGTTTTTTACATTCATATTTTAATTGCAGGAAACTCTATCTTAATGCCAACAATAAACTATACAAATTTAAAATGTAGTTTATAAAATTTTCTTGGAATTTTCCACAAAGCTAAGCAAGGAAAATTGTTTAGGAATAATACTTCGATGGCTTTGCAAGTAACCAATAGAATCATTATGTTTCAACGTAACAATAGTATTCTTAAAACCTGATTTTAAAAGAAACATTATTATCTATTCCTTTATTAGAAATACAAAAATTTCTCATAAAGGATTTTATGAGAGTTCATCCAATCATATAAGTCCGAAAACATTTCTTTATATGTGCTTATGGCAATCTCCTTTCTGCTATCGATCAAACTTTTATTAATTAATTCATTTTCGAATTTAATAATGTTTACATCCTTTTTATTCCAGATGGCTTTAATTAAACACAGTAAGTCATATTTCGAAATATTTTTTTCAGGCACCAAATGATACAAACCCCTAATGTTTAAATCTATTGCCTTTTCTATCGATTTGGCTAATTCAAGAGTAGTAATTCCAGTCCAATAAGCGTTAGCATAGCCCTTAATATCGCCTTTTTGCAACATAAACCAGTGAAAGAGTTCTTCATTTTTATCATTCATATTTGGCCCGATAAACGAAGTTCGCAAGGTCAAATCTCTATCATTTACAACTTCCCCTAGTCCTTTTGTTTTGGCATAATAATTTGTGCCATCTTTAAGATCAGCCTCAATATAATTGCCTTTTGCACCCGAAAACACACAATCGGTGCTTAAATGAATTAGATGGGCTTTAATATCGGCCGAAATATTAGATAAAAACAAAGGGATGAAACTATTTATATAAACAGCTTTTGCCGGATGCTGTTCTGATTCCTCAATTAAATAGCGAGAGCAATTAATGATGATGTCAGGTTTTTCATTTCGGAGGATTTTCTCTAAGTCTTTATGATTTTCAATATCAACATAATGCCCTTTATTAGGAAAATTAGGCTCACAAACTACATTAAACAGGTCAAACCTTCCCCTAGATTCCAAATAATGGCTAATTACATGCCCAGCCATCCCTGTCGAATCAATAATGACTATTTTCTTCATCCGCTATTATTACTTTTTAATTTTGATTAAAAATATTTATAGATAGGAAAATAAAATCTTAGTTTTTATGCCAAACGGTTCTGTTAACATAATCTACATAACTAAAAACGATTCTCATAACTTTCAAAGAAAAGTTGTCAACGTTATAATCATTTACAATTTTGAATTTTCTATTGATAAAATCGTGCTGTGAAGTAACCACCTCAATGGTTTTTAGAACCAAGTCGCTCTTGAGTCCCGACATTATCAAAGTACCTTCGTCCATCCCTTCAGGGCGTTCATGTGCTTGACGTATCGTTATTGCCGGGAAATTCAATATGGATGATTCTTCAGTAATGGTGCCGCTATCCGAAATAACACAATAAGCTTTTAATTGAAGTTTCACATAATCAAAAAAGCCCATGGGCTTCATAAACTCAATACGTTTATCCAATTCTTTAGATTTCAGTTCATCAAGTCTTTTCATCGTTCGTGGATGGGTCGAAACAATTATTCTTTTATCGTATTTAGCTACAATTTCGTTTAAAGAATTTAGTAAATCAGAGAAATTTTCTTCAGAATCCACGTTTTCTTCTCTGTGTGTACTCAAAACAAAGTAGCCTCTTTCTTTTAAATTAAGCCTCGAAAGTATATCTGATTTTTCGATTTTGGGCATATTATAATTTAATATCTCCATCATTGGAGAGCCCACTTTAATTACGGTTTCAGGTTTTAGACCTTCAGCAAGTAAGTATCTACGGGCATGCTCCGTTAAGGGCATGTTTATATCACTCAAATGGTCGACAATCTTTCTGTTAATTTCTTCAGGAACCCTTAAATCAAAGCATCTATTTCCGGCCTCAAAATGGAAAATAGGTATTTTTCTCCTTTTTGCAGAGATAACAGCCAAGCAGCTATTGGTGTCGCCGTATAATAAAACTGCATCAGGCTTAATCGATTCCATTATTTCATCTGATTTGGCTATAACATTTCCAATAGTTTCAGCCGTTGTTTTTCCGACAGCATCTAAAAAAACATCAGGTTTTCTGATTTCCATCTCTTCAAAAAATAGTTCATTAAGTTCATAAGCATAATTTTGCCCTGTATGAACTAAAATATGTTCAGTGTATTTTTCTAACTGTGCTATTACTCTGCTTAACTTGATGATTTCTGGCCTAGTGCCAACAATGGTCATTATTTTCATATTCTATTATTTAAGTTCTTTTTGAATGAAATCTAATCCCAATAAAATTTTCTTTAGTTCTTCTTTTGATAAACGATAGGTATTGTGCGAATGATAATCTTCAATTACAGAAACGTTCTCAATTCCTTCAGAAAAGTATTTATCATAATTTAAATCTCTTGTGTCAGCAGGGATTCTGTAATAGTTTCCTAAATCAAGGGCTTTAACCATTTCTTCTCTATTAACAAGGGTCTCATATAGTTTTTCTCCATGTCTGGTGCCAATAATTTTAACTTCATTCTTACAATTAAAGATTTCCTGGAGCGAAATTGCTAAATCCTCAATAGTTGATGCAGGTGCTTTTTGAACAAATATATCTCCCTGTTGCCCCTCATTAAAAGCATATAATACTAAATCTACCGCATCATGCAACGACATCATGAATCTTGTCATATTTGGGTCGGTAATGGTAATTGTTTTATTTGCTTTAATTTGTTCAACAAATAAAGGGATAACACTGCCTCTTGATGCCATTACATTTCCATAACGTGTACCACAAAGTGTAATATCCTTAGTATTAAGATTACGGCTTTTTGCTATCAACACTTTTTCAGCAATTGCTTTTGACATGCCCATTGCATTTATTGGATACACAGCTTTATCAGTACTCAGTAAAATTAACTTTTTCACCCCTTCCTGAATAGCCGCATCTATAACATTTTCTGTCCCATTTACATTAGTTTTTACCGCTTCAATTGGGAAGAACTCACAGGAGGGAACTTGTTTTAATGCTGCAGCATGGAAAACATAATCTACCCCTATCATTGCATTATTAATGCTTTTTCTATCCCTAACATCCCCTATATAATATTTGATTTTATCATTATGATAAAACTGTCTCATGTCATCTTGTTTCTTTTCGTCTCTGCTAAAAATACGTATTTCCTGATATTCATCTCTTGATAAAAATCGTTTTAAAACAGCGTTCCCAAAAGAACCTGTCCCACCTGTTATCAGTAATATTTTTTGATTCGTCATTTTTGTGGATTTAGGTTAAAATTCGAATTCCCTTTTTTTAATAATGGCAAATAATATATACCAGGGAGTAAAATAAAAAACGTATACCATGCTTCTTTTCCACCAAATGTCTTAAATAGCCCATAACTTAGGAGGGCAAGCGATGATATAACATAATAGAATTTATAGGTTGAGTTGAATCGATTTATGTTGTTTTTCAAGAAACTATATAGAATATAAAAAAAAACGACAAAAATAAAAAGCCCTGTTACAGTCAATTTATTCATCCAATGAAGATGTGTCCCCTCAACTTGTGTAACACTTTTACCATAAGCAAGATTATAATTTAAATATCCATGTGCATTATTATTTTCACTTAAAAAATAACAGCCTAATAGCGGAGATTGAAAAAAACTTTCTGATAGTTGAAAATAACGATCTCCTCTTAGTCCCACCGTTGTGGTTTTATCTTCAATTTTAGATCCAATCTCTATAAATCGAGCTAAATCAGTGAATTTATAATTTAACTCTGAGCCTTCTTTGAAATAGCCGCCTATGGAATTAATGCCATTAACAAAAACTTCATTAGGAGTGAATATTATGATAAATAACAATAGACTAATACCCATAATGGATTGTTTCAATTTTTTAATTCCAATTATCGAAATAATTATTATTACAATTGCAATAAGGACATTTGTAAAAATCTGCATTCCTGATAATGCAAGAAAAAACACAATTGAAGTAATAATAATCATTCTTTTAGAAATAATACTTATGCCAGTATTTTTATAAAAGTAAAAAAAGACAGGAAATAGACACATAAAACTTAATGCTGTGGAGTAATTGCCACCTCCCAAATATCTTAAGCTTAAAATTGATTCTATTTCAGCTTCATTTGAAACAGATGCCATGCCAACAATATTTCTTGCATACATTGGATCAATAGTCGAGGATATAATGGTCATTATGGCTGTTATAAAGAGAAATATTATTGACCACCTAGTAATTCTAGCTAAGCCAAAATAATCCTTACTTTCAAAAAAGTAAGCAATTACAGAAGCACCTATAAAAATATTGTAAAATTCATTTATTAATAGTTGAAAGTTCCAATCATCAATTTGATTCCAAACAGTAAACATTGATATTATCATAATTAGGCCATAAACTAACACATGTTTTATGGTTTTATTTGAAAATATTTTGAGGTAAGATGTGATTAATGAAATTCCCCAAATAACGGTCCAAATATGATGACTTTTAACAAAAGGAGGTAGGTTATTGAACAACAAAGGCAAGAAAGTACTTGCCATGAGCATAAAAGCAATAAATTCGAAATATTTATGTTTTGCTGTACGTTGCATTGTTCAATTATAAGAAATCAATACTTTTTTTATCCATTCAGTTTAATTCGGACTCTTGCATATTTTGATATATAAATCCTTATTATCATTTGCACAAGGTTTTCCATTCTTCTATTTGTTCCATATTCCGCTTGCACTTTTGTTTATCAGTTTATTAGTTTGATAAACTTGAAAAGGAATGCTAAGGCCGTTAATTATGCAGGTGGCCAGCATAACCCCAGCTAATTGTAAAGAACTTTTAGCCAACATAATTGCAAGCGGGATATATAATATTATAATAATGATTACCAATCGTGTGTTTACAAAAAGCTTGCCCATTCCATTAATATATTGTGAGTAAGGGGAAAGAAAAACGCTAATTGCAGCATATAATGCTATAGTTACAGATACTGCAAATGGGATTATAATTTCTTTCCCAACCCAATATGAATATATATAAGGGCTAGCTATAAGCATGAAAATAATACTCAAAAAAACAAGTAATGAAAATTGATTTAATTTCCTTAAGGTGTTTTTTAACCAGTTAAAATCATTACGTGTATAAGCATCGGTTACTGCTGACCAGATAGGCGTCATAATGATCCCATATAACATTACTGGTACCTGGAAATATTTAAAGGCAATGTTATAAATAGCGACTTGTTCAGTCCCTAAAATTTGGCTAATAATTACATTAGAGGTCGCAAACAGAATTATACCTGCAATTTGATTAATGAAAAATCTGACGCCGGTACTTAGGAGTGAACTTGTGTGTTTCCATTTTATAGTTTTTATACTGGGTCTTAAATAATCATATTTATTCTTAAACAGAAAAAAACTAGCAATTATTAGGATTATTACTGGAACAACGCTTAAAACAAAACCCATAAGAACCAAAGCCCCTTTCATGGTGATGGAAAGGATGTAAATAATAATAATTGAAACAATATTACCAATGGGATTAAAAGCATTATTTAGGGCTGGTTTTTGATCCGCCATTAATATGATTCCTATTAGATTAAATATAAATCTTAATAGAAAAAAAGTAAAAACAATTATTGCTAAGAGGCTAAGCTCTCCTTCGGGAACAAGAGAAGTGTTTAATATGTGATTCCAATGTAAAAAGGGGTTTATGCAGTAAAAAAGAATTAAAACACCCACAAATATGATGGTAATAATTGCATAAGTAGTGCTTACATATTCTTTTGCAAGTTTTATTTCTCCCATTGCTAGGGCTTCGGTAAGTTTATTTCTTAATCCATTCCCTAAACCCGCATCAAAAAAAGTAAACCAACCAACGATAGAAGTCAAAGTTAACCAAATACCGTAACGATCTGCATCAAGATAATGCAAAAGCAATGGAACAAACATTAGTCCAATTACTACACTAATCCCTTTCAAGAAAAAGGAATATAGGATATGCTTTTTAGCTAATTTACTTCTTTCGGAACCTGATGAAAAGAAGGAGGTAATAAACTTAAAAATCAATTGATTAAAATATAATTCTACACAAAATAATTTCGGTATTCCTCCCAATTTCCAATATCTTTCCACGATTTTTCACTAATAGGAAATACACCCACTTTTCCCTTTCTAGCTAATATTTTTTCTATTAAATGGGTTATATGGAAAAATTCAGTTTCTGGAATTTCATTTAATAATTGTGGTTCCAACACATACATACCGCTGTTAATCTTAAACGTTAGTTCAGGTTTTTCGGTGAGTTTTAATAAACGACCATTTTCACCAGTTTCAATGGTGCCATAAGCAATTGGGAAGTGTTTTAAAGCAGCGACAATTGTAATCTCATTTTTATTAGATCGATGATAATCTAAAATTTCAGAATAATCTTGTTCAACTATAATATCACAATTGCTTACAAAGAAAGTGTCATTAATTTGCCCTTTAAGTAGAGATAAACTACCCGCAGTTCCCATTGGTTTTTCTTCTTTAAAGAAGTGGATTTCATAAGGTAAATGTTGATTTTGGATATAGTATTCTATCAAATCTGCTTTATAATTGACAGACACAAAAAAGGTATTACAGCCATGATTTGCAAAGCGTTCAAATATATCTTCTAATATTGTTTTTTCTCCAATAGGGATCAATGGTTTAGGCAATACATTTGTTAAGGGTTTCAACCTTGTTCCAACCCCCCCTGCCATTACAACAACGGGAAGGCTGAATTGCGAAACGGGGAGGTTATTTGTTACATCAAACAAATCTTCCCAAAAATGGATATTACTAATATTCCCATTTTGGTCAACTATTGGCATAAATTCCATGCGAAACTTTAACATTTCATTCTTAATTTCGCCAATAGTCGTATCTGAGAATCCGATTTTAGGATCCTGTTTTAAAATATCAATTATTAATGAATCAAGAGGAATCCCTTTGATGATTGCTCTTTGAATGTCTCCAATGCTAAGTAGTCCTATAAATTTACTTTCATTAAACACCAATAATAGCCTTCTCCTTGTTTTATCCATTTGCTTTAAAGCAAATAGAATGTTTACAGTACTGTCAATACTGATTTTTTTTATTTTTTCTGAGATAAGCATAATTAAAAAAATCAGTGTTTATAGAAACAATGTTGTGCCACCTATTTTGCGATTTTCATTCAGTTCATTCAGTTCTTTCATGTCGTCAACCGTTATTTGGAAATTAAAAATGTCTGCATTCTCTTCTATTCTACTTTTGTTTGATGATTTGGGGATAACTACAATGTTTTTTTGCAAATTCCATCTAAGTACAATCTGAGGGACGGTTTTATTGTATTTCAAGGAAAAATTCTTGAGTTTCTCTTCATTAATAACCCCTCCCCACATCAATGGACTGTGAGCTACTATTTGAATTTTTTTTCTAAAACAATAATCTACAATTTCCTTTTGGGGAAAATAGGGATGATGTTCTATTTGATTTACCATAGGTATGATCTTGCAATCTTTTATAAGAAAAGTTAGATCCTCAACAGAAAAATTACTTACTCCAATTGCCTTTGCTTTACCAGAATTATAAATTTCCTCAATTGCACACCAGGTTTCGGCTAATGTTTCTTTTTGGGGTAAATGAACAAGATAGAGATCAACATAATCCATTTCGAGATTTTGTAGACTTTTGTTAAAAGCGATGAATGTGTTTTCATAACCAAAATCGGTTTTCCATAACTTGGTTGTTATAAAAACTTCATTCCGATTTAACCCATTTTTTTTTATTGTTTTACCTAGTAAATTTTCATTACCATAAAAAGATGCAGTGTCAAAATGTCTATATCCTGCATTTATGGCGGTATTTACTGAAAATTCAAATTCTTCTTTATCTTTTAAGTTATACAAGCCAAAACCTAATATCGGGATTTTAGTCTTTTCATAAAGTTTCCGATAAGAATTTATATCTTTTATTATTGTCTTTTCCCACATAAAATAATTAGGTATTCCTTTAATTTCATACTTTCACACATCAAATGGGTTTAACAATATCCTTTATAAACATAAAGAAATTGCGCTTTGGAAAATTTTGGTGTTATCAGGATAATAAGCATTCTCTAATACAAAAGAAGCAGGTGCAGGCAAATCGGGGAGGGTAATTCTTACAGGATTTGATTTTAAATACTGCATTCCTTGTGTTACAACTATTGAAATAATTTCAGCGGCAACCCCACCTGTTAACCATCCTCCATCAACAACTAATAGTTTACCCGTTTTTCTAATTGAATTTAGAATAGTTTCACTATCAATTGGTTTAATGCTCCTTAGATCTATTAAGTCAACGCTTATCTTTTTTTCTGCTAATGCTTTAACTGCTATTCTGCATTGATGCATCATATAAGAAGATGATACAATAGTTAAATCATTCCCTTCTAACTCAACATTAGCTTTGTCCAAAGAAACAGTGTAATAATCTTCAGGTACTTCACTTTCAAATTCATAAAGTTCCCTGTCTTCAATATATATTACAGGGTTATTATCTTCAACAGCAGCAATCAACATCCCTTTCGCATCGTATGCATTTGAGGGCATTACGACTTTTAAACCTGGAATATGCATAAATAGGGCATGAATTGCTTGAGAATGCTGCGCTGCTTGCTCTCCCTTTCTGTTTATTATAGCACGTATAACTAGTGGAACAGGGGAGTTTCCTCCTAAGGAATAATTTAAAGATGCTGCATGATTGCATATTTGGTCCATTGCGTAATACATGAAATCCATTCTAGGAAAAGTTAAAATGGGCCTATACCCTGATAATGCTGCTCCAATTGCAATACCAGTTGTGGCATTTTCGGAAACAGGGGTGTCTATCATTCTTTCCTCTCCATATCTATTCAACAGCCCATTCATTGTTTGGCCTACATACCATGGAGTATTTATTCCAACACCAATCTGAATAACAGATTCATATTTATCCATTACTAGATGTTGCGCTTGATTTATAGCAGCTGAATATTTAATTTTCTTCATAAAATATAAAATTTGTATTAATTATAAAGCCCTTCCATAATAAATATTGGATCTGGGCTTGAACTATTTTTCGCAAAAATAACCGCATTGTTAATTTGATTTTTTATTTCTTCTTCCAATTTAATAAATTCGTCTTGGGTTATTACTTCATTTTGTATTAGTTCATTTGCTAAAAACTTAATCGGACACCGATTCATCCATTGCTCAACATCGACTTTTTTCCGATATCCAATATCTAGATCCTGCCAATATCCAACATGTGATAACCATCTATAAGTTGTGCATTCAATTAAAGAGGGTCCTTCATTATTTCTGGCTTTCTCAATCATTTTGCCAACCGATTTATATATTTCAAAAGGATTATTTCCATCTACTTTGTCAACATTAATATTAAAACCTTTTACCCTTTCAGATACACTTGTATTTGATTGTCTTAAAAAATCAGGTAAATGAGTTGAAAATGAATTATTCTCACAGACAAAAATCATTGGTAATTTGTTAACAATAGCAAAATTTAAACTTTCATAAAAAACACCTTCATCCGTAGCCCCATCTCCAAAAAATGCCACAGAAACTTGGCCTTTATTTTTCATTTTAGCAGCTAAAGCCGATCCGACAGCGATAGAGATAGAGCCTCCAACAATAGGTGAACTTAGCATAAAGCCAACATTCCTATCAATAACATGCATAGACCCTCCTCTTCCTCTAGAACATCCTTCTTCTCTACAATATATTTCAGCCATGATTTTATTAACATCCCCGCCTTTAGCTAAATAATGTCCATGACTTCTATGCGTACTATATACATAATCTGAGTTTCGCAAATCAGCACAAATTGAAGACGCAATTGCTTCTTGACCGATATATAAATGAACAGGACATTGAATTTCTTGACGCTTGGCGATTTCCGCAACATTTTCCTCAAAAAATCTAATTCGTATCATTGATTTTAGAATTGAAATAAATGTAGATTCTTTTAAATTTAATTTTTCATTCATAATATGTTAGTTTTATTTTGCAACTTAAAAGGATTGTTATCTTGTTAATGTATATAATTAAAAAGCTTTGTGATTTTAAACCATGAATACAAATTAAATGAACTTATAAATATCTACACTAGCTTAGTATATGCTAAAATTTATATGGCAAAGAATAATTTTAGCGTTTTCGATAATTTAATTTTAAGTCCCTAATATTGATTTATATGCATTCATGATATCATTTAAAGCTGTTTGATTGTTCCACCTATTGGTGGCGTACACAAAAGCGGCTTTAGCTAACTCTTCTGCATAAGATGGATTTTCAAGTAAGTTTTGAATGATTTTAGCAAGTTCACTTACATCCCCTTGTTCGGCCAATTCAATATAATGACCATTATTATTTACTTCGGGTATTCCATCTGTTTTATATGCAACTACTGGTATTTTACGTGACATACTTTCAATCATACCACCAGAGACATCTCCCACATAGGCAGGAAGAACAAATATTTTGGATTGTTTTAGGATTTTATAAATATCTTCTTGGGTAGGAATAAAACCCATAAAATCAATATTATCTGAACAATTGTTTTTATCAGCTAACTGGTTTAAATATTCAATGTATTTTATATTAGAATTCCCAACTATTGCAGCCTTAATATTTGGAATTGACTTTTTGATTATACTTATAGCAATAATTAAATCTTCAATACCCTTTGATTTAATAACCCGTGAAAAGAAAATTATATCATAAATTTTTTCATCATTTGTATTCTCAAAACTAAATTCTGGTACGTTTATGAAATATTCATGCCAATAAAAATTAATAAGAGGGTTATATTTTAATACTTCATTTTTCATTATTTGATCACGGACCCCTATGTTTTTGGCTGAAGTAAGTATTTTTTTTTCAATTTCTATTAGCTTTCTTTCTGGATATTTTATTGTTTTATCTGTATTAGACTTATTATTAACTCCTAATGATATAAACCCTTGTATTGTTATAAAATAGGGGAAAATTTTGTTCAAATCGAAAAAAGATGAAGTATAATATCCATTTTCGGCTCCATGCCAATGAATTATATCGGGATTTATCAATTTTGTTAATTTGGAAATCTTTTTTCGGTTAGAACGGAAATTGGTGAATAAATCCCACCTAAAAAAACTTGGCCAATGTCGCCCATACCATGGTATTCCTGGGTTAAAAAAATGATAATGAACATTTTTGTCTTTAAACTCCTTTGTCCTATTAATCCATCTATGGGGTGAAATAATATGAAGCTCAATTTCGTTATTCTTTTGCACCTCCTTAACTCCCAGAGAAATCCAAGGAGCAAATTCATTTATGTTTTTCCGAACATTTATTTTTTTTTGTATTTCTAAATTAGAAAAGTGACAAATCCATAATACTTTTAACTTCATTAATTCTATATGCTTTTAAGCTAATATTTTTTCTAAGAAATATTATATCAATGTTTGGTAATTAGTCATTAAATATGTAATAGCAAATGAATTACAAATTATAAATCCCCGTCTTATATTTCTTTAGATTTTCAGCTTTTTTAAACCATTCGCAGGTTATTTCAAGTCCTTTGCGAATATCGTATTCGGGTTTGAATCCGGTTAAGCTTTTCAATAAAGTATTATCTCCCCATAAACGGAAGACTTCGGAATTATCAGGTCGAATGCGCTGCTCTTCGGTGATAAATGTTACCTCACTTTGCATGATATCCTTTATCATATTTAGGGTATCACCCATTGAAATTTCGAAATTAGAAGAAATATTGATTTCTTTTCCGATAGTATCGCCACACTCAGCCAATGCTAAAAATCCATAGCAGGTATCTTTTACATAATTAAAATCGCGGGTTGGACTTAAGTCTCCTAATTTAATTTCTTTCATTCCACTTGCGATTTGAGAAATTATGGTGGGAATGATGGCTCGAGCTGATTGGCGTGGACCATAGGTGTTAAAGGGTCTTGCGATAGTAATTGCTAAACCGAAGGCATTATAAAAGCTCATAGCCATGGCATCGGCTCCGATTTTAGAAGCTGAATAAGGAGATTGCGCTTGTTTGGGATGCTTTTCGTCAATAGGAACATATAGTGCAGTTCCATAAACCTCAGAGGTGGAGGTGTGAATTACTCTTATCCCTCCCAATTCTTTAGCGGCCTGACAAACATTTAATGTGCCCTTAACATTAGTATCAACATAACTATCAGGGGCATGGTATGAATAAGGAATTGCAATTAAAGCAGCCAAATGAAAAACCATATCCATGTCTTTCATAATATGCTTTACAAAATGAGGATCGCGAATATCTCCCGTAACTACTTCTAAATTTGGATTAGCAGGAATATCTTCTAACCATCCCCAATAGTTAAAAGAATTATAGTAAGATAATGCTCTTACTATATATCCTTTTTCAAGTAATAATTCGGTTAAATGGGAACCTATAAAACCATCTGCTCCTGTTACTAATACTCTTTTATTCATTTAATTTAAATTTTCCCAATACCATTTCACAGCTTCTTTTAGGCCCTCTTGAAGATTGTGAGTAGGTTTATATCCAAGAATTTGTTCTGCTTTTTCAATGCTTGCTAAAGAGTGGGGTATATCCCCTTTTCTATTAGGGCCGTAATTAATTTCTATATCTGCAATTTTAGGGTCATATTCGCTTAAATATTGTTTTAAAAATTGAACCAACATATTTAAGTCATTTCGTTCTCCAACCGCTGTATTAAAAACCTCAGCAATTGCTTTGCTGTTATTAGTAGTAGCAGCCAAATGATTCATTTTAATTACATTATCAATATAGGTGAAGTCTCTTGAGTTTGTTCCGTCTCCATGTATTAAGGGAGATTCGTGTGATTTTAATAATTGCGTAAATTTAGGAATCACTGCGGCATAAGCTCCATTAGGGTCTTGTCGTCTTCCGAAAACATTAAAGTAGCGTAAGCCTATGATATCTAATCCATAATTTAATCCAAAGACATGAGCGTATAATTCGTTTACATATTTTGTTACCGCATAAGGCGATAGGGGCATTCCAATGATTTCTTCTATCTTAGGAAGATTTGTAGAATCGCCATAAGTAGATGAACTTGCTGCATACACAACCCGCCTTACTTTTGCATCTCGTGAAGCTACTAATACATTTAAAAATCCGCTTACATTTACTTCATTTGAAGTAATGGGATCATTTATAGAACGAGGGACTGAACCTAAGGCTGCTTGTTGTAATACTATTTCAACTCCTTCCATAGCCTTTTGGCAATCATTTAGGTTTCTGATATCTCCAACAATTAATTTGAAGTTTTTATGATTAAGAAAATCCTTAATATTCTCAACCCTACCGGTTGCAAAATTATCTAAGCAAACGACTTCATTATGGTTGTATAATAAATCCTCACAAAGGTTAGAGCCAATAAAGCCAGCACCTCCTGTAACAAGAACTCTGGTGTTAGCTATTTTTTGATAATCCATAATTTATTTAAGTCCTCTTGTTTAAACAGGGTTTACCATTAGTTTTTCCTTTAAAACCAATTTCTCTAAACTATCAATAATTCTCCCTGAAGCATCCCCACTGCCATATAATTCCTTTTCGAAATTTGCTTCTAAGAATAAATTATCAATTTCATTAAAGGCATTTAAAATGGATGCTTCTGAGTTCCCAACAATGATATTTGCTTTTTGAGCGATAAGTTCCACCCATTCGGTTTCGTTTCTGAGGGTTAAGCATAATTTTTTTAAGAAATAAGCTTCTTTTTGTAAGCCGCCGCTATCGGTTAAAACAAACTTGCAGCTATCCAATAAATACAGCATTTCAAGATAACTGACGGGAGGAAGTACAAACAGGTTAGGAGATGTAATATTAATTTGGTATTTCTCTATTAATTGTATGGTCCGGGGATGAAGGGGGATTACAATAGGAATCGTTTCACTTATTTTCAGGAAGGAAGCAAAAATATTACTTAGGTTATCAATATCATCCGTGTTTTCAGCTCTGTGTATTGTTGCTAAAGCGAAAGTTTCGGGGAGAATAATATCAGGTTTAATTGCAAATTCTTTAAAAAAGAGACAAGCATCATACATCACGTCGCCGTTTTTTTCAATCTGACAGTTGAATTGATCGTATCCTTCGTTTTTCAAATTATTTACGGCAGTATCGGTTGGGCAGAATAAAATATCACTAATTCTATCGGTAAGTATCCGATTAATCTCCTCGGGCATCTTCATGTTGAAACTTCTTAGCCCTGCTTCGATATGCACTACTTTTGCATCTAATTTCTTTGCGGCTAATGCCCCGGCTAAAGTAGAGTTTGTATCTCCATAAACCATCACAAAATCAGGTTGCTCTGCAATGATAATTTTTTCAATTTCTTCCATCATTCTTCCTGTCATGGCTCCATGAGAAAGTTGATTGATATTGAGAGTATACTTTGGTCGGGGAATATTGAGCTGATTAAAAAACACTTCGCTCATTTTATCGTCGAAATGCTGCCCTGTGTGAACAATGATTTCTTGAATTCCTTTATGCTTCAAAATTTCGGCGCTTACAACGGAAGCTTTAATAAATTGCGGTCTGGCGCCAACTATGGTTAGTATTTTCATTTTATTCAAAATAGCTAAAGTTATGATGAATTAAGACGAAAAACGATTTCAATGTATCAAGAAAGTTTAGCAAGAAATGGATTTGTTTCTAAATTGAGATTCTAAGAAATGTAATTATGTTTTTTGATTTTCAGTTACTTAGAATTAAGTTTTCTTACTGAAAATCACAGCTTCGCCGCGTCAGTTACAGGAAAAATGTGAACTAACCCGACAAGAATCAATCTGCAAATATAGAAAAATATTCATTCCTTTTTTGCTTTCAGGTTTTGGGAAGTGCCCATTTTAGAACTTTTCAGCACAATTTTCGACTTGGTTTTCTCTTGAATAATTCAAAATCGTTAAGCTAACTGCTATGTATAGCTTTTGATAATTACTCCTCTTGGCATATTTAATTATACTGTTTTAATGGATTTTAGCTTTTTCTTATAGGTAATTCAACGCAGGTTTCACTTTTTATTGAAGTAGTTCATTTTTTGTAAGTTTGCTGCAAAATGGAAAATCAACATAACAACATACGAAATATAGGACTTTTTGCCCATGCTGATGCAGGGAAAACGACTCTTACCGAGCATTTTTTATTCGAAAGTGGTGCTACGAAAAAGTTAGGGAGTGTAGATAATGGCACAACACAAACCGATTTTTTAAAAGTAGAAAAAGAGAGAGGAATATCGGTACGTTCTGCTAATACCTCTTTCTTTTGGAAAAATACTCAAATTAATTTAATCGATACTCCCGGACATGTTGATTTCTCGGCAGATGTAGAGCGTATCTTAAGGGTGATAGATGGGGCAATATTGCTTGTTTCTGCCGTCGAAGGAGTGCAGGCGCATACCGAAACCCTCTTTAATGCCTTAAAAGAAAAACAAATTCCTGTTTTAATCTTCATTAATAAAATTGATAGAGTAGGAGCCAATATCGAAAATGTCCTCAACGAACTTCAAAAAGAGTTAAGGATGCAAACTATTGTACTTCAACAAACTTTAAATGAAGGGGGGAATGATGCCGAGATACAATTATCATGGAGTCCGACATTTATTAATGAAAACTTAATAGAGACCCTTGCATCGACCGATGATGTTTTGTTAGATGCATATTTAAGCGGTCAAAGTATTGAGTATTGGGAAGCCGATGCTGCTTTGTCTAAAGCGGTTCGGCAGTGTAAATTACATCCTGTGTTGATGGGTTCTGCGAAAAAAGAAGTGGGGATTGAAGAACTTTTGGATGCAATGATTTCTTATTTACCAGCCCCCTCCGGCGATTCCGACAAGGCATTATCAGCCCTGGTTTATCGTATTGAATATGATAAAAGCATAGGGAAGATTGCCCATACACGCATTTTCGATGGAAGCATCAGCAATAGGGAAACCCTAAGCAATAGCAGCCGCGATGTTCAAGAAAAGGTTACCCGAATTAGAAAACTAAATAATGGCAGATATGAGGATGTTATGCAGGCTTTTGCCGGAGATGTGGTCGGAATTTGTGGTTTTGGTCAGGTGCAAACTGGGGATGTCTTGGGAAATGGGGAGGGCTTAATTTCGCATGAATTAAGTATGGGAACTCCTTTGCTTACCGTTCAGTTGAAAGCGGCTAACGAAAAAGATTATGCTGGTTTGGCCGCTGCCCTTCAGGAACTTAATTTCGAAGATCCTTCCTTAGATTTTCAATGGATGAAGGACGAGAAAGAATTGCACCTAAAGATTATGGGGTGGTTGCAAATGGAAGTTTTGGAACGCATCATAGAAGATCGATTCCAAATCAGAGCAAAATTCGAAAATCCAACAGTAATATATAAAGAAACTCCTTCGAGTGTAGCTGAAGGCTATGTTAGGTATTGGATGCCCAAACCCTGCTGGGCCATCATGCGTTTTCGCATTGAACCCGCCGAAAGGGCTAGTGGTGTGAAATATGAAAGTAAAATCGGAGTGAACGATGTATTGCAAAAATACCAGAATGAAGTTGAACGCACCATCCCCCTTGCTTTACAACAGGGCATTAAAGGATGGGAAGTGACCGACATAAAAATCACTTTAATAGAAGGAGAAGATCACGAAATGCATACCCATCCGGGTGACTTTGTTGTGGCAACACCCATGGGAATCATGGAAGGCCTCGTAAATTGCGGAACCACGCTCTTAGAACCTATGATTTCATTTAAAATATCAGCAAGCGACGATTTGTTGGGCGCCATTACGAGCGATATCACCCAAATGCGTGGCAATTTCGAAAGCCCCACTATGGAAAACGGCAGGTTCACACTCAAAGGAATATTGCCTTTAGCCACTTCTGTTGACTTCCCGGTGAAGTTAAGTTCGCGCTCGGGAGGGAAAGCCAAAATTACTACTCAGTTTCACAGCTATCGCGAATGCACTGATGAACAAGGAATCATAAGAGAGTTTAAGGGAATTAGCCCCCTTGACACTGCCAAATATATTTTAAAAGCCCGAAAAGCACTGCAATAGCCTTTTGCTTTCATGCTTGTTTAAAGCAATATCGAAAACTAAAATCAGTGTAATTTATTGGTCTTAAAACACGATGGTAAAGCCGGGAAACATTGATTTAAAATCATCTGTGAATATAATTTCGGGGATAACCGTAAAATATTTATAGCGGCTTATAAAATATAATTTTGCCGTTGCCCCCTTGAAGTAGCCCCCATTATTATCGATAAGATATCCTAGCCCAAACCCCTTCCAATCTTTCTTGTTTGTGTTTTCATTATTAAAAAGACCATTAATCAGAAATTCTGCATTCAGAAAAGTGTTGATATAGGCCTTAAAATCTTTAGTATTGTTGGCTTTTATGCTTTGCTCAAAGAAAAAATAGGTAATGGTATTGATGCCGATTTCCCATTTGTTTTTATGCTTGTGCGAAAAACTAGCCTCAATGGAGGGGCTTGCTGTATTTCTAATTAATCCAGCGCCAATTCCCAAATCAAGTTGGAAGGTGCTTGTTTTTTTTGTGCTATCGCTTGTTTGCGAAAAAAGAAAAGTACCATAAAACATCATGGCGATAAGTAAAATTAGGGTCTTCATAATAGTTGTTTTTGATGAAGTGATTAGATGCTTGTTATACGTTTTTGGTTTCTTATTTATGGAAGAAATTCAATTTGCTACCTCATTGGAAATTATTGTTTTATCAAAACATTGTTTTCGTTTAATTCCAAATGAATATTCAAAAATACAGTAGCTCCTCTTAGTTCTTTATTTTTGGGTCAATTTATTAATTACCTCATCTTCAAGCAAAGTTTTTAACTTAACAACCGTATCAGTTAGTTGATTAGGAATGCACATCGATAAAACATATTGCTGTATTTTCCATGCGTTTTCTTGTTTGATAAGAACACCTGAGCCCCTGCAAATTTTCATTTGGGTATTAAGCAATTCGTCGAACCAGGCAATATCTCCTTTGGCATTAAAGTAGATATGGCGTTCGATAGATTTAAAATCCCAGGTTTTTCTTTTATCAAAATGAGGCTTGGCCCAAATCATGAAACTTTTTTTATCCCAATGTTCGCTTGCATCAGTGCCAATAAAAACCGCATCTTCAGCGAAACAATTAAAATAGTTCTGATAGTCAGCCTTTGCGGCAGCATTATTCCACGAATCTAGCATGGCAATTATTTGTTTCCTATCTTCAGAACTATCTTTTTTCCCGCAATTGCAACTCACAAAAAACGCAGAGATAATTAATAATAGAAGTGATTTTTTTAGCTTCCACAAGAAGTTGCTGTTAGGTGTAAAATGATAATTCCATTGACGATTATATTGTTTCATGCTCTTGGGGTTTTTGAATTTGAATTATTTTTTATGTAGTATTTGCTATGGCAAGTTTAGTTTTTCGAAGCAAGTGAAGGATGGGGTTATTTGATGTTTAGTAAATCATCGGCAGTAAGCATATACAATTGAATGTGAATGAATTTATTATCGAATTCAATTGCAGGTTTATCATTGCAGAAGCCGCTAATTTTCATGTTTTCTTTTTATAATTTTCACTAATTATAGTTAAGCCTAATTCAATAAAATGGGCTTAGCATGGATTAGTTTTCGGCTTCGGGGCCGCTTATGCTTTCGCGTAAATGTTCTAAATAAGAAGGGTAGAGCTTATCGTAAGTCTCTTTGGCTTTCAAATTGCCTTTTTCTGCTAATTCTTTAATGTGAAACATAATCCCTTCGGCTTGCACAGTTACTGAATATGTCAGCAACAAAGCCAAATCATCAAATTGTTTCAGGGTATTTATTACTTCCTGGCGAGTTTCTCTTAAAATTATTATTTCCTCATCGCTTATCGTTTTCAGTTTAAGTTTTTCGAGTAGGGGAGTTATTCTTTCGTTTATTTCCTGTGCCTTCACTACAATATTAAGGAAAAAAGCATCTATTTCATCCTTTGTCTTTGATCTGAAAAAATCGTGGAGTTTTTTAAGGTTTTCGCTCATGTTTTTGCATGCTTCTTCCTCTTCGTGGCTATCGTATATTTCCATAAATTATTTATTTAAGGGCGTTTAATTTTAATTTCATAGTTGTGTAAATCGTTCCGTAAAAATAATCATTATTCAATTCGCTACATCATTTTATGTAATGTTTATTTTGATTTATTGATGACTCTTCTCAGGAATTGCTTTTTAAAGAAATGTTGCACTAGGCTAAAGATTTCAGGTTTATGTCATGAGGGTGAAGGACTTTCAATTTTATTCCTCTTAAGTTTACCTAATGAGTTGAAAGTAAGGCGAAGGCTGTTGAATCGGGCTCGATATCGGTGTCTTATAAAGCTTTCGACAATTATTTTAGCAAGGGTTCGAACAGCACTTACCTCATTTTTGTTGCGCCTTAACTATGATAAACCTCATCATCAGCAAAGCAAATCAAAAAAAAGTAGCAGAAAGCGATTTCTTGTTTTCATGAAAATAATATTTTTGTTTTTTCACTTCAGCTTACATGCCGAAGATTTGATGTTTCTTGTTTTATAATCAGGTGATTAAATGAGCAATTCATGTATAGGCTTATTATTTGAAGGGCTTCATTGATTTTTGATGTCAGTGATTTTTGTTTTTGCTAAAATGGAATTTTATTTTTTTGTTTTTACAAGAAAAATACCGCCAGATGCCCCCTTGCGTCCGGCGATATCAATTATCAGGAAAAAGAAGCAATTGATATCATTATCATTTACATCTTTACCTTAGAAGTATGATCTGTACTTTGAAAAACAAAAAGCTACTTTTTCTTTTTAAATATGACGATAAGTATTGCTTCATGACATATTTTATCAAAGCATGACATATTTTATCAAAACACGACATATTTTATCAAAACATGACTTATTTTATCAAAACACGACTTATTTTATCAAAACATGACTTATTTTATCAAAACACGACTTATTTTATCAAAACACGACTTATTTTATCAAAACATGACTTATTTTATCAAAACACGACTTATTTTATCAAAACAT
>CAIXTV010000133.1 GCA_903922465.1 uncultured bacterium | reverse complement strand
GTGAGGCTTCCTTTAAATAAAATTGGGGCAATCAACAAAATCAACAAAGCCTACGCAAAACTCGAACAAAAATATGAACGCGAACCTAATAGCGATGAAATTGCTACCTTGCTCGAAATAAGTGAAAACGAGGTTAGGGAATCGATGCGCAATAGTGGCCGCCACGTTTCAATGGATGCACCTCTAATTCAGGACGAGGATAACACGATGTATGATGTGTTGCGAAGCGAAGATGGACCAACTCCCGAAACAGGGCTACTGTATGAATCCCTTCGCAAAGAAATCGATCGCGCCATATCAACTCTAACCCCGCGGGAAGCTGATGTAATAAAACTTTACTTTGGCTTGAATGGCACACATCCTTATACTTTGGAAGAAATAGGCGAAAAATTCGACCTTACCCGCGAACGGGTTCGCCAAATAAAAGAGAAAGCCATCCGCAGACTAAAACATACTGCACGCAGCAAAATATTGAAAACATATTTAGGATAGTGTTAAATTGAGCGGATTAGGTTCCGCTCTTTTTTTGCGTTTGTTTTTTTTATACTTTTGAACTTCTACAACAAGTTTTAAAGAAATAACCAATTTCCTGCTTTAATCTCTAAAATAAATCACCATGCCTATCATAGCACCTTCCATTTTATCGGCCGACTTCCTACATCTTGGCAACGAAATTGAAATGATCGATAAAAGTGTTGCCGAATGGATCCATATCGACGTTATGGACGGAATGTTTGTGCCAAATATTTCCTTCGGATTGCCAATTGTGAAAGCAGTTAGGAAAGCCACAAAGAAACTACTCGATGTTCACCTGATGATAGTACAACCCGAACGTTATTTTGGAGCCTTCCGCGATGCAGGAGCAGATATTCTCACTTTTCACTATGAAGCATCGGTTCATATTAACCGATCTATTGCCGAAATACACGAATTAGGAATGAAAGCGGGTGTCGTGCTCAATCCACACACTCCGGTTAATTCGCTTATAGATATTATACATGATCTTGATTTGGTGCTTATTATGTCAGTCAATCCTGGATTTGGCGGTCAGAAATTTATTGAAAATACATATCGGCGCATTTCGGATTTAAAACAAATGGTTTATAATACAGGCAAAATCATACTAATAGAAGTGGATGGAGGTATCGACTTTTCTAATGCCGGGAAATTGTTGGAAGCTGGGGCAGATGTGCTTGTAGTAGGAAATACAGTGTTCTCGTCAAGAAATCCACTGGAAACTATTTCAAAATTATCGAAAATAAAATAACGGAGTAAAAATTTGTATTCCTCTGATTTACTTATTATTGCATCGTAATTTCACAATTTGATTTTGATTTTCGGAATTCTCATTTTTTGCAAAAAACGATTTTTCTTGCGTGTTTCACTTAAATATTAAATAAAGGATTGATTTCTACATTAATGCTTTACTTTTGCATATAAAATCACACATTTATCATGAAAACTGTTTTCACTGGCTTAAGCCCAGAAAAAGTCTGGTACTATTTTGGCGAGATATGTAAAGTTCCGCGCCCATCAAAAAAAGAAAAACTGATTTCCGATTACATTTTAAGTGTTGCCCGAAAGTTGAACCTTGAAAACGAGATCGATGAAGCCGGCAATATTTTAATCCGTAAGCCTGCAACTAACGGTTATTCGCACTTACCTGTTGTGATTTTACAAAGCCATATCGATATGGTCTGTGAAAAAAACAGTGATTCTTATCATGATTTTGACAATGATCCCATCATTCCCCGAATTGAAGGGGAATGGGTGAAAGCAACAGGGACTACCTTGGGAGCCGATGATGGTATTGGTATTGCCGTACAACTTGCAATTCTTGATTCCACAAATATCGAGCACGGCGCAATCGAAATGCTTTTTACTGTTGACGAAGAAACTGGGCTTACTGGAGCAAAAGGTCTCAAACCTGGGTTTCTGAAAGGTAATATTCTACTCAATCTTGACTCTGAAGACGAAGGTGAATTATTTATCGGCTGTGCCGGTGGTCAAGACACTAAAATAGTAATGAACTATTCGAGGGTTGCTGTAAATTACGATTTTACAGGATATCAGATAAAAGTTTCAGGGCTACAAGGAGGTCACTCTGGTGATGACATTAATAAAGGACGTGGAAACGCAATAAAAATCCTTAACCGGCTTCTTTGGATGTCAAGCCATCAATTTGAAGTTAGGGTTTCAGAAATGGCAGGCGGGAATCTCCGTAACGCAATTGCTCGCGAAGCTTTTGCCAATATAATTGTACCTAACCGTTTTACCAATGAATTTATAGAATACGTAAAAAAATTCACTGCAATTACAAAAGAAGAATTTAAAATTGCCGAACCTACCCTAATGTTAGGTTTCTTTCCCGTAGAACTTCCATCCTTCCTTATTGATCTATCAACACAAGATCGACTTCTTAATGCTTTATACGCCTGCCCTCATGGAGTAATTGCTATGTCGGCTATTGTGCCTAATTTTGTTGAAACTTCAACGAATCTTGCCTCAGTAAAAATGACTGACAAACTCATCGAAATTGGTACAAGCCAGAGGAGTTCATCTGAACATGGCAAGGAAGATGTACTAAACATGGTGGAAAGTGTTTTTAGGTTAGCCGGTGGAAAAATTACACATAACGATGGCTATCCAGGCTGGACGCCAAACCCAAAATCCCCGATCCTTGATGTAACCCATAATGCATATTTAAAACTATTCGATCAGGAGCCTAAAGTTCTTGCCATACATGCAGGTTTAGAATGTGGTCTTATAGGTGAACAGTACCCTGGTATAGATATGATTTCTTATGGGCCTACTATTAAAGGTGCTCATTCCCCCGACGAACGACTCCAGATTAATACAGTGCAACGCTTTTGGGATCTAACACTTGAAGTCCTAAAAAACATCCCTTATTAGGATAACATTTCGCGGTATTTATATACAAAGGAGCAAATGACTAACTCAAAAGTTTGTCATTTGCTCCTTTGTATTCAGAATTAAACAATTTTAAATCGGAGTGAATAGCTATCAGGATGAAACTTGCCAATGAAATCTAAAAGAACTTTGAATCAAATTTTATCACATGCCAATATTAAACCCTATCCTTATCACAGGGTTTGTATATGGTGAATTTGGAGTATCGTTAAGATTCCACAGAACAAGGAAGTACATTCCTGAGTTACCACCAATGCGCTGAAGATAACCTCCACCAACAAAGAAACTATTAAATTGTTGCATTTCTGTCATTCCACCTGCTATTTTGGTATTATAAAACAATGATTCATATTCAACATGAGCAAAAACATTTTGGATAATATCATAGCGGGCAAATAAACTACCTCCAAAAACATTTGTTGCTGAGTAGGAATTGTTTGTATAACTATCCTTGTATTTGTAATATTTATATGTTGGGCTAATACCAGCACTTAACTTAGGTGTAAGTTTATAACCAATCAAAGGTGAAAGTTCCACCAATGTAACTGAACCAAACTGTAAACCAAAGCCTCCACCAAAAAACAACTTCGATTTAAAATTATTTCCTTCTTTAGTTTTTGCTTTGTAATCCTGCGCCAAATTATCTTGTGAAATCAAGCAAAAACTAAGAATAGCTACTCCAATTAAATGGAATACTGAAAATTCAAATCTCTTTTTCATACAAATTGACTATTTAATTTTGTTGTAAAGTAACATATTTTATATCATTTAAGGAAGTTAAAAAAAATATTAATTTACAACTATCTAATTATCTGCTTATTAAAAATGTATAGAAAATATTTTATCAATAATGTTGCAGTTGTTAAATATAAGTGTAATTTTGCACCCTCCTAACAAGGAAAGTTCATTGAAACCATTGAAGCAAAGTAGGACAATCAATAATAGCACAACTATATATATTGTGCTGATAATTAATTTATTGAAATACGTTGTTCAGCATTTATCTTTTATTATCTGCTCAAAACAACCATTATAAAACCTAATTTGTTTTAAATATCTGCAGTCTCAATTGTTAATAAAAAAAGTAAAAAATTATCAACAAATAGTTGCAGGAGTAAAAAAAGGTTTTACCTTTGCACTCCCAATCGCGACAAGAAACTGTAAAGCTAAAGCGGGGTTAAAAAAAAGGATAACAAAGTTTACAAGCCGAAAGGCATAGTAATAAGAAACAAAGTTCTTTG
>CAIXTV010000132.1 GCA_903922465.1 uncultured bacterium | reverse complement strand
GGCATCATCGCTTGTTTAGCCTGCCAAATGCCTATGGAAACAAAGAAGCAAGCAAATGAAAAACTTAAATTAAAAATTTGCTTCACTTCGTTTTCGGTTACGAAAGCAACTTCAGCTATGAAGAGAGGCTCTTTCTTTGTTTTGTAAGCTTCATGTGCAATGACGCGGGCTACTTTTCGGAGTGGACTCATGTTTTTGTGGGTTGTTTTTGTTTAATTAAAAGTGGGTTTCTAGAATTTGCACTAAAATATGCCACTGACTCACAAACTGTAATTGATGGGCAATTCATTTGCTCGTCGGTGGCGATATTTTCTTTTTGTGCAAGTTCTTTCATGTTGTTTATTTCTTGGGTACAGCTATTGTGTTTTTTCCATATGTTGTGTATTAGGGAATAAAAAAGATATGTAATTCGCTCCATCCACCTGCCAAATCGGGATGGGCCACCATATATTGTCTTGCGTAGGTGTGAACCTTCATGCCGCGATATTTTAATTTGAAACTATAAATGTCGCTAGCCTTACTGTGCACTTCGCGATAAGCTATATGGTCGGCACTTTCGGGAGCGGTTTTGCTGACGAGTCCCAAAAGGCTGGGGTCTTCAACATAGTTAGGGTCGACAATGCAAATGGCAATCTGAATCGAATCGGCTTCTTCAGAAATCCCCTTGGTGTCGCTATCGATTGGAGTACATGAAATTTTCACTATCCCCGGTCCTATAGGTTTTGAGCTAACAGCAGTTTGTGTTGTTATAGGACTTGTTTTTTGAGTATGATGTTCAACAGGAGGAGCAATGTGTAAAACCAAACGGTCGCCAGCTGTGATAGCAGCGCTTCCGCTCATTCTTACTAAAATAGGCTGCATGAAATCAGTAACTTCAGCCATCAGATTGGTAACATTGGTAGTAGTTACCGTTGTTTTTGTTTCAGGATTCGAATGTAAGTCAAAAATGCCCGGATGGGCAGGGTCTGTTGAATGCCACAGGTCGAAATAGTCAGAAAGGGTGTCTATTTCGGCTTGAGTCATTCCTAAGCGTATTCCATTGCTTAAGGTTTCGCCTGATTTAATGGCTTTTAGCCAAATAACTAAAGCTGCAAATTGAATATTGAATTCGGGTTGAGAGCTGGGCATTCTATTATTATCCGCCATGATATTTGTTTTTATATTTATGTTTAGTTTAATTTTATTTTAGTTTGTTCTCATTGAATTGAAAGTAATCCTTGTGTTAGGCTAATTTGTTTTCCTATTATTTAAAATGGATGTACTCTTACTCAATTTATTTTTTTCATTAATGCTATTTATTTTAAGGGTATTTGAATTTATTTTAATGTTATTTATACTTTTTTTTCCCGAAATTATGTTTGTTTTTCCTGAAAACTAATGCCACTTGTTCTTTTTCTCTTTCTTTTACCCAAAAAATCGATTGTTTTTTCCCTTTTTTCGATTGTTTTTCGCTAAAAAATTTTATGTTTAACATTAAATATTTTAGGATTAACATTAAAAATATTTCTAATTATGGAAAGACTTTCAATGTTATTCATAGTATTAAAGCTAATAGGGTAAGAAAAATTCATGTTTATTTGTTTGTTTATGTGCTATTTGTATAAATAAAATAACAGGACGGGAAGACCTTGAAAACTTCCCGTCCTGTATAAAGTTTACTTGTGATTTACAAGTTTAATGGTGCGAACTACTTCGTTCTTACCGTTTTTAACGGTGAGTTTTGCCATATAAATACCGGCGGCAAGCGAAGAAGCGTCTAAGCGGAAGCTATGATGGCCATTGCTTTGATCTTCGTTTACGAGCCCACTTACGCGGCTACCTAAGTAGTTGTATAATTCGAGAGTTACCTTACCATCGAAGGGCAGTTCATAAGTAATCATGGTTGATCCATTGAATGGATTTGGATGATTGCTTAAAGTGAGACCGTTGTTGGTAGTGATGGCTTCTTCAATATTAAGAAGTGTAGCTTCAACGACTTCCATGCTTAAAACTGCATTTCCAATTACATCGTACTGAGCATTAGCCAACTCATTGAGAGGATCGGCAGCCAGTGTGAATTGAATTGATTGGTTTCCGGTGAAGGCAGCAGTAGTTTTAAGTTTGAGAGAAATCATTTGTTCGTTAGCAGCGAGGTTAAGCGCTGTGAGAGAATTCCAGCCAATGCGGAGTTCGTTACCGTTAACAGCCCATGAAATTAGTCCAGAAACACCATTTAAAAGTACATCTTGAACGTCAACCAAATTAGAAGGGAAATTCATGATAAGGGAAATAGCACCCACGCTTGAAGCTTCAACAATGCGAACTGGGAGTTCGAATTCCTGATTGCTACCCACGAGTTTATTGCCATTATATACCAAATCGAGCGTATTGCTTGATGTTTTAGCTACAGATGGAGTAAAACTCATATTGAAGTCACCAACACATTGAGCATAGAAATTAGTGGTCAAATCGGCACCTGAGATGCTAACTTGAGGATAATCATCGGTAGGAGAGCTATGATTATATATATAATCTCCAGTTTTCCAGTAAGCCCAATCGCCACGTAAGAAACTATCCCCAAAAGTAAAATGTCGTTGAATTTTTTGAGCATCGGTAGCCGTAACATCCATGTCTCTATTAACATCACCTGAGTAGAATCTAACAGCATCGATGGTGTATGGATTGGTACCCCAATAGTTTACCTGAGC
>CAIXTV010000131.1 GCA_903922465.1 uncultured bacterium | reverse complement strand
GTCGAACTCGTATGTTTGGATGTCGAACTCGTATGTTTGAATGTCGAACTCGTATGTTTGGATGTCGAACTCATTTGTTTGAGGATCTGAAGTCATATGTTTGAAGTTAGAACTCATTTGTTTGAATGTCGAACTCGTATGTTTGAATGTCGAACTCGTATGTTTGGATGTCGAACTCGTATGTTTGAATGTCGAACTCATTTGTTTGAATGTCGAACTCATTTGTTTGAATGTCGAACTCGTATGTTTGAAGTTAGAACTCGTATGTTTGAATGTCGAACTCGTATGTTTGAATATCGAACTCATTTGTTTAACACCAAAACCGGGATTCGGCAAGGAGCAATGTTTGTATAATGTTCTAAAATACAATTTATAATCATTGATTTTGAATAAATTAGGCGTATGACTTTATAAGTTGATTAAATCTTTAAATTATATAATTCTATCATTCTATAATTGAATAATTCCCCTTTTCCCCTCCTTCCTAAGGGTCTAAACCACTAAACCACTAAAAGTCTATGCCTATTGAAAATTATTCCTAATTTTGAACTCTCATTTTAAACTAAAAACACCATGAATATAAACTCATTTCAAGCTGCCATTTTGCAGGGAATTCCTGAAGTTTTGCCCCCTTCTGTGGCTGTGGATACTAAGGTAAGCCATGCTCCCAAGCGAAAAGACATTCTTACTACTGAAGAGAAGAAACTTGCCCTAAAAAATGCCCTTCGCTATTTCCCTCAAGAGCATCATGCTGTTCTTGCAGCAGAATTTGCCAAAGAACTTAAGCAATTCGGAAGGATTTATATGTATCGTTTTCGCCCCGATTATAAGATATTTGCACGAAGCATCAACGATTTTCCCCATCAATCCCATCAAGCAGCCGCCATCATGCTGATGCTCTCTAATAATTTGGATGATGCCGTTGCCCAACATCCTCATGAGCTTATTACCTATGGTGGCAATGGGGCTGTTTTTCAGAATTGGGCGCAATATCTCTTAACCATGCAGTACCTTGCTCAAATGACAGACGAGCAAACCCTAGTTATGTATTCGGGACATCCGATGGGCTTATTCCCTTCACATAAAGACGCTCCTCGTGTGGTGGTTACCAATGGAATGGTCATTCCTAACTATTCAAAACCTGATGATTGGGAGAAATTCAATGCTTTAGGCGTTTCTCAATATGGACAAATGACGGCTGGTTCATTTATGTATATTGGTCCACAAGGTATCGTGCATGGCACTGCGATTACCGTCCTCAATGCCGGAAGAAGAATCCAAACGCATAATGAAAGTTTGGCAGGAAAGATATTTGTCAGCTCAGGTCTTGGTGGTATGTCGGGTGCTCAGCCAAAAGCTGCAGTAATTGCCGGTTGCATTGGTGTGATTGCTGAGCTCAATCCAAAAGCAGTTGAAAAGCGTCATTCTCAAGGATGGGTCGATGAGGTTTATACCGACCTGAATTCACTTCATAAAAGAATTATTGTTGCACAAGAGGCGAAAGAAGCCATTTCCTTGGCCTATCAGGGCAACATTGTAGAACTGTGGGAATATTTTGCCGAAAACAAAGTGCTTGTCCATTTAGGGTCCGATCAGACTTCTTTGCATAATCCTTGGTCAGGAGGATATTATCCGGTGGGTTTAAGTTTCGAAGAAGCCAACCTAATGATGTCAGAGAATCCTGTGTTGTTTAAAGAGAAAGTTCAACAGTCCTTATGCCGACAGGTGGCAGCAATAAATAAGCTAAGCCAAATGGGTATGTATTTCTTCGACTATGGAAACGCTTTTCTCCTCGAATCAGGTAGGGCAGGAGCTGATATTTTTAAAGAGGATGGTAAGTTTAAATATGCATCTTATGTTCAGGACATCATGGGGCCTATGTGTTTCGATTATGGCTTTGGGCCTTTCCGTTGGGTTTGCACCTCCTCCTTAGCCGACGATCTCGACACTACTGATCAGATTGCCTATGAAGTTCTGCAGGAAATAGCTTTAGAGGCCCCTGCTGAAATTAAACAACAACTCAGCGACAATATGCTTTGGATTAAAGAAGCCAAGAAAAACAAACTAGTGGTTGGTTCCCAAGCCCGCATTTTATATGCCGATTGTGAAGGCAGAACTAAAATTGCCAAAGCTTTCAATCAAGCCATACGTGAAGGCCGAATTCAATCCCCTATCGTATTAGGGAGAGACCATCACGATGTCTCAGG
This sequence comes from uncultured bacterium, assembly GCA_903922465.1. GTDB lineage: Bacteria > Bacteroidota > Bacteroidia > Bacteroidales > CAIXTV01 > CAIXTV01. The sequence continues at coordinate 1,929 of CAIXTV010000131.1, read as the reverse complement.
AACCGATTCGCCCTACCGTGAAACTTCTAATATTTATGATGGATCTCAATTCACTGCCGATATGGCCATACAGAATGTTATTGGCGATTCATTCAGAGGTGCTACTTGGGTTTCGATTCACAACGGTGGGGGAGTAGGTTGGGGTGAAGTCATAAACGGAGGTTTTGGAATGGTGCTCGATGGCAGTGCCGATTGCGACCGTCGCATACAATCCATGCTTTTCTGGGATGTGAACAATGGAATCTCTCGTCGTTCGTGGGCGCGCAACGATGAAGCTATCTTTGCAATTAAAAGGGCGATGGCTTCCGAGCCTTTGCTAAAGGTTACTATCCCCAATATTGCAGATGATGCTATGCTTGATGGTTTATGCTGAAATAAGGTAGAGAAATGAAAAAAGCTGTCCGTTTTGGGCAGCTTTTTTTATACAATGAATTGAAGAACATCAATTCATTAGAATTTAGTTCAATTAATACTCATCTTCGTGAAAGAAGAAATCTTCTTTCGAAGGATAGTCAGGCCAAAGATCTTCGATGCTATCATAAATATCACCTTCATCTTCTATTTCTTTGAGGTTTTCAACCACTTCCATTGGTGCACCCGAACGTATGGCATAATCCAATAATTCTTCTTTTGTGGCAGGCCAAGGGGCGTCTTCTAATTTAGATGCTAACTCTAATGTCCAATACATATTATTATAATTTCATTTTTTGCAAAAGTATACTTTTTTTTCTAAAAAAAACAGAAGAACTAAATCCGTAATCTAAAAAATATTTTTGTGACTCCGAAGGGATTCGAACCCCCAACCAACAGAACCGGAATCTGCCATTCTATCCAATTGAACTACGGAGCCAATATTGAGGGCAAATATACAAAAAAAGCAATTTGTAGGGTAATGATAATGATTTTCGTTTTGGATGTTAAAATTAAAGACTTTATATATCATCAATTCAGGTGTTGAGATAAAATCTGAAAAGACTATTTTATAGCCAAAACAAATAAATCCTGTTAGAAAACTAAAGGGATTTGCCGATATTATTCGTTTTAATTTACATAATACCCAAGACTTCATTCAGAATATCGTCAGCAATTAGGTCTGATGAACGATTGCCGTCAGTGATAAAAACTTTCTCTTTTGATGTTAATTTCTCGAAAGCTTCGAAGTATTTTTCTTTTACTTTCTTTAAGTTTTCGATGTTTTCAAAAAGATCAGCCGAGTTTCTTCCACTATTGAGGCGTTTAATGCCTATTTCGGGAGCTACGTCAATATAAATATTTAAGTCAGGGCGAAGCAAATCGGCACATAAAGAATTGGCTTCAATCACCCAGTCAATCGACATGTGAGCTCCGTGATAAGCGTAAGAAGAAAAATAATATCTATCGGAAATAACGGTGAAACCTTCTTCTAACTTTTTCAGGATACCGTTGGTTTTGTTGAGCAGATGGTCTAGTCTGTCTGCTAGAAAAAGGCCGGCAATTGTCTTGTGGTCGGCTTCGATTCTATGGTTTAATATGTTTCTTATAACAGAACCAATTGGGCTGTCGGTAGGTTCAAAGGTGAAATATATTTTATGTCCTGCTTTTTTCAGGTTTTCGGTCAACAGCTTGACTTGTGTGCTTTTCCCACTGCCATCAATGCCTTCGAAGGCGATAAAAAGGTTGTTTTTCATTTTCTATTCGTTCAAAATTTTCAAATTCAAAATTAGGATTAATATTCATTAATCGGCCTTAATGGCAATAAATATTTTGTTTCACTTAAATCTATGATCTTTTTTAGAGGTTTTTATTTTTAAAAGACTTGAATTGTTTTGTGATTTCCTTTCGCTAAATTCGGCTTATAAATCAACTAGAATCAAATTCAAGATTTTGTTTTTGACCTTAATTTTCATTCTTAACGATTTATTGTGTTTTACCTCATTCGCAGATGCATAT
>CAIXTV010000130.1 GCA_903922465.1 uncultured bacterium | reverse complement strand
TCAGTTTTATCAAGAACGATATTGCAGTTATACATAACTTTAATGCATGTTTATTGCCAAAATCACATTAAGAATAAAATCACATTCCATTTTTTGAATTTGAGCCTTGAATTTTGAGATTCGAATCTTGGGTCTTTTCCTTCCATTGTGTTCCCCATTCTCAAATTCCCAAATTCCCAAATCACCAAATTCCCAATTCCCCAAATTATATAATTCTATCATTCCTCATTTCTTCCTTCAGCCTTCAGTCTAACAACCTTCAGCCTCTTCCCCTCTTGGATCTTGGAATTTGGGTCTTGGGTCTTCTCCCAAGAAGTCTACTAGTCTATACGTCCCTATCTATTCACATACGACGTAAATAGAAATAAAACCTAACAGGTTTTCAAAACCTGGTAGGTTTTCCAATCAAATAAAATTCCAAAAAGCTAAAAGTCTTATAGTCTAAATGCCTCCTTGGGTCTTGGAATTTGAAATTTGGGTCTTTCACCTAAAAACCTAAAAACCTAAATGTCTAAAAGCCTAGAATATTGTAAAAAGAAGCTATTTACTTTACTTTCTTCGCTCCAAAAACCGACATAAACAAATTCCTACTTTGGTTTTTCCTAAAAATGCCATCTTTCACCGTTTTCACTTCTTCAATCGAATAAAATATATCTGGCCTGAAACTATTTAGCACCGAAACAAAATTCTTAAGGTCTTTTCTATGCAATATCGAAAGCAATATCTTTACTTTCCCCTGACTGCCTTCCCCGTCCATCACAGTAACCCCATAATTCATCGAAATCAGCTTTTCAATGATTTCGGTATCATTATTTTTCAAGATAGTCCGCACTATAACATTCCCAATTGAAAGTTTTTCATCCAAAATAATTCCAAGATAATTTCCCATTGCAAATCCACCTCCATAGGCAATATAACACATTGCATTATCGAGGTGTTTTATTATCTGACTAACAGCAAGCAGCCAAATAATCGACTCGAAGAAAGCCAACAAAGGGGCCAATTGTTTTAGTCCCTTCTGAACAAATATCAAACGCAAGGTCCCTATGCTTTGGTCAAATATGCGGGAAATAAAAATGAGAAAGGGGAGTAAAACCCAAGTAAACAAGTCTGATTGTATGCTTAAAACTGATAATAGGCTCATGTTTTTTTTCAACAAATATACGCTATCTTATAAAATCTACTTATTTTTATCGAAAATTTTAATCTCATGAAAACCACTTATAGGAAATTAATCATTGCATCTTTGTTTTTTTTAACTTTACAAATTGATGCTCAAACCGTCAGAGACATCTTCAGCTCAAAATTTACTAACATTAGCTTTTTGGGGCTGGATTTTTCGAAAGCAAACTTTATTGGACCCGAATTCAATAACCCTCAACAAATAAAAGAACAATACTTTAAAGAATGGAACGACATTCTGATGGCTGAATCGAAATACGACTTAAAAGCACCTCTTCGCAAAGCAAATATCAATTTCGATTTCAGCATTACAGCAAAACGAAATGCCTCGGTAGCAACTGATAAATTAGTTGTTTACGACCCCGTATTCCTTACCCTCGATGATATCGCTTCTATGGTTAAAGACTATCAAACTGCTGATAAAACTGGAATTGGATTGACGTTTATCGTAAATCTATTCGATTATGTCAAAGGCAAATCGGTAGTGAATGTGGTGTTTTTTGATATGGCAAGTAAGAAAATTCTTTTACTCGAAACCCTTAGAGGCGAGCCTGGAGGATCAGGTATTCGAAACTATTGGGCAAACTCAATTGCCAATATTATTAGCAAAGTCGAAAGCACGCTCTATCGTGAATGGGAATTGACTTACTTTAAATAAAATCAATAGCAAATCTATATTCGTTTAAAAGGTTGTGCAAACTTCTGCACATCATCGAGACTCACTGTCTTATCACATAAAATGGCTAAACGTTCAACAACATTATGAAGTTCTCTTATATTTCCAGTCCATGAATATTTTTTCATTTCTTCAATAGCCTTAGGTTCGAAAACAAGCAAAGGTTTTCCCTGATGCTGGCAAATTTCGTTGAGAAAATGATCAATTAATAATGGAATATCATCTTTGCGTTCGCTCAAGCTGGGCACTTTAATAAGAATAACGCTCAGTCGATGATATAAATCTTCGCGAAAATTATTTCTCCCTACTTCCTCCAACAAATTTTTATTGGTAGCGGCAATTATCCTAACATTAACTGAAATATCTTTATCACCTCCAATACGTGATATTTTGTTTTCCTGTAAAGCACGCAACACTTTCGATTGGGCAGAAAGGCTCATATCGCCAATTTCATCCAGGAACAATGTCCCTCCATCGGCTTGTTCGAAATTGCCTTTTCGCTGTTTTATTGCAGAAGTAAAAGAACCTTTTTCGTGCCCGAATAATTCGCTTTCAATGAGTTCTGAAGGTATAGCAGCGCAATTCACTTCAATAAATGGGTTGCATGCACGCTTGCTTTTTTCGTGAATCCAACGAGCAACAAGTTCTTTGCCAGTTCCATTTTCACCCGTAATAAGTACACGAGCATCGGTAGGAGCTACTTTTTCTATCATTTCTTTAATCTGATTGAGGGCTTTCGATTCACCTATCATATCATATTTACGCGAAACTTTATTCTTTAAAACCTTTGTTTCATTTATCAAATATGATTTATCAATAGCATTTCTTACGCATATCAACAATCGGTTTAAATCTAGGGGTTTCGAAATATAATCATACGCTCCTTTTTTAATTGCTTCAACAGCAGTTTCGATGTTGCCGTGACCAGAAATCATGACAACTGGGACATCATATAACTGTTCAATTTTCTCCAACACTTCAATGCCATCCATTCGAGGCATTTTGATATCGCAAAACACCAAATCAAATTTGTTTGATTGCATGATCTCCAAACCTTCAATTCCATCTGGAGCATCCATAACTTCATATTTCTCATATTCAAGAATCTCTCTTAATGTGTTTCTAATACTTTTCTCATCGTCGATGATCAATATTTTTGTCATAATTTACATGAATTTAATTGTTTGATATAAAAAGTGAGATTTAATGTATCGTTTTTTATTTATCAATCTTGCAATTGCCCTGTTTAATAATAGTAAGATAAAACCCTTTAAAATCACCTTATTGAATTGCTACAAAGATAAAGTAGAAAAAGATATAAAAGGCTTTATTGGAAGAAATTTTTACCGATAACTTAATTTTTAGTACCGAATACTAAATTGCATTTGACTATTTTAAAAAACATATTATCTTTGTGGTTTGAAAATCAAAATAAATTTCAATAATAAAATGAAAAACAAAAAATTACTCATCAGCATTACAGCTATCATTTTCGTGGCTGTTATTGCTACAGGCATCACACTACAAACAGGAAAAAACCAGCGGTATCAACCCCGTAGTTTTGTTTCAAAGTTACTCAGTCAGAACATCAAAGGTGCCGTTCAATGGTTAACGCTTTTACGTGCTAATCCTATTACGGGAACCGTTGATGCATCATTACTTTTCAATGCACGTAAGCTAGTAGAACTAATGCAAGCAAATCAAACCAAAACTCTGGGTTTAACCTGGGAAGAATTGGGCCCAAATAATGTTGGTGGACGTTGCAGAGCAATTTTATTTGATAGAAACAACCCTACAATCATGTATGCTGGCGGTGTTGGAGGTGGATTATGGCGTTCAACAACCAGTGGAACATCATGGGTGAAAGTTACTGGTATAACCGATAACTTAGCAATTACTTCTATTGCACAATCACCAAATGGTGAAATCTATGTGGGTACAGGCGAAGGTCTTGCACAACCGGGTGGAATTAATTTCAATACCGGCCAAGTTGGTGGAGGGATTTACAAATCAACTGATGGTATTAATTATGCTGTTTTGTCGAGTGCTAAACCCACTCTTCCAATCACAAGTGGTAACATTAACTCAATAAATTGGGCTCTTATTAACCGTATGGCTGCCTCTCCAATAACAGGCACTATTTATGCTGCTACAAATAATGCATTAAAAATGTCGAAAGATGGCGGTACTACTTGGAAAAGTGTAAAAGGTATGAATGGTCCTTTGTTAACTACATTAGGTGGTTGCTCTGACGTGAAAGCCGCATCTGATGGCACAATGGCCGTTGCTTCCGGATCGTCTGTTTACATTTCAAGCACCGGAGAAGATTCTACTTTTGTTAAACGTTCAGGTGGAGTGAATCAAATACCTGCAAGTGGCGTTGGCAGAATTGAAGTTGCAATTTCACCGTCCAACACAAATATCATTTATGCCTGTGCTGCAGCTACTGATGGTTCTTTATTTGGTATTTATAAAACTGAAGATAAAGGATTAACATGGCTTCTAATAGCTCCAGGTGGAAGTGCTAACTTAAATATTTTTGGTGACAATAATCAAGGCTGGTATGATAATGTAATTGCAGTATCCCCTTCCGATCCAAATAAAATTTTTGTTGGAGGTATTGATATGTGGGAAGGAATAAAAATTCAAGACGGTGCACCATATAGCTGGACACAAATTACACAATGGTTTAATGACGCTTCAAATCATTATGTACATGCTGACCAACATTGCTATGCTTTCCATCCCAACAATCCTGATATCATGTTTGTTGGTAGCGATGGCGGAGTTTCCCGTACTGAAAATGCAGGTTTAACCTTTGCAACCCTTAATAAAAACTTCAATGTAACTCAATTTTATACCGTAGCATGTAGTTATAATGGATCAGTAATGGGTGGCACCCAAGATAACAGCACTCCTTATATTACTTATACCGGAAACGATTCCATGGCTGCCCGAGTATTATTCGGTGGTGATGGAGGTGCAGCTGCCTTCTCAACTATTCATTCTAAGGCTTTATTCGTAAGCACATACAATGGACATATTGGCCGTTCTTCCGATAATGGCTTGGTGTTTAGTAATTACGAAGAAATATTTACATCACGTTGGGTTACTTTAAGTGGAACCACTTATACTTGGAATTTTGATGCTTCTTTTGTTACCCCAATGATATTATGGGAAAGCATTACTGATGTCAATAGCCCTGATTCAGTAACATATACTACTAAAGACACTGTTCACGCAAACTCTACTATTACTGTTAGAAGCAAGAATGCTGGGTATCCATTTAGTTATACTACTCCAGTATATTTAGATTCAAATAAACAAATTACAGTTCAAGATCCTGTTCAAGCCAAACTCTTCCTTGGCATTACAGGTGGAGTAATGATGACAAGACAAGCGCTAGATTTTTCTAAAACTCCTCATTGGTTTCAAATTTGTAAGTTTACAAATAATGACGTAGTTCAATCCATGTCATATACAAAAGACGGAAACACTCTTTTTGTTGGAACTCAAGGTGGAGCAATCTATAGAATTACTAATATCTCAGAAGCTATTGACTCTTCAAATGCTGATTATACTAGTGCGAACACTGTTATTGTTACTAATTTATTAGGCAATTTCAGTAGACCTATTACATCTGTTTCTGTTGATCCAAATGATGCAAACAGGTTGACCTTCACTTTAGGTAGTTATGGAAGTTATACTTCATGGATTTATTTAAGTGAAGATGCAACATCTGCAAGTCCAACTTTTACACCAAAACAAGGAAATCTACCTTTTATGCCAGTTTATGCTTCTTTAATTGTTCTAAACCATCCAAATGAAGTAATTATAGGAACAGAATATGGTATGTTTGCAACTCAAGATATTACTGCAGCTAACCCTGTGTGGACAATTGAAAATGGAGGCGAATTCATGGATAAAGTACCCGTATTTATGATTACTCAACAAGTAAATAATTTCCCATTTAAAACTGTAACTACAATTGATCCTAGTGGCAATCCTGTTACTACTAACTATGTTGGAACTTCCAATTACGGAACAATCTACATTGCATCTCATGGTAGAGGATTCTTTGTTTGCAAAAAATATGCTGGTATCAGTAATTATGAATCACTACATGTTGAAACTCCAACAATTAAAGTTTATCCTAATCCTGTTGCCGATTATGCCAATGTAAATTATACTCTTACACAATCAGGAAACGTAACCTTCACTGTTTATGATTTAAGTGGTAAAATAATTAAAACACAAAACCTAGGTCAACAGGCAAAAGGTTCTAGTAAATATTCTTTTGATTGTACTAGCTTCAAAAATGGAACTTATATTATTCAAATGATAAGCGGAAACAAAAAAGTTTCTGGAAAGTTTATTGTGAATAAATAAGGTTAACCTATTAAAATAAAAAGGCCGTCCTGATTCATCAGGACGGCCTTTTTATTTGGATTAACTCCTTAATTATATATAATACCTTTACCAAAGATAAATTAGACTGTAGATTGTCTGGGTATAATTTAGAAACTAAACCCCTTGTCTGGATATCTAAATATCTTTATTGGACTAATACTGATACAGTATTAGCATAACCCATCATTAAAACCTATTTTAAGTTTACAATATTGCGTTGCTTTAATTGTTCGAACATAACAATAGCTCCGGCAACTGAAACATTTAATGAGGCAATGTTTCCCAACATGGGAATATTTAGAAGATGGTCGCTTAACTTTAATAAGTCAGTAGAAATGCCATCTTCCTCTGATCCTAATAGCAGAACAAGAGGAATATCCAAAGAAACAGTATGATAAATTTCATTCCCTTTTTCTGTTATACTACAAAGTAATAATCCCGAATTCTTAAGATATTTTAAGGTAGCAAAAAGATTGGGTGTCCTGCACACAGGTATAGACATTAAAGCACCAGCAGATGTTTTTATAGCATCCTGATTAATTTGAGCGGCTCCTTTTTCGGGAATCAAAATGGCATGCACACCTGCGCAGCTTGCAGAACGGGCTAATGCACCAAAATTCCTAACATCGGTGATTCTATCAAGGGCCAATATGAAAGGAACTTCTCCGTTTTCATAAATAGTGGGCAACAATTGAGTGATGTCCTGATAGGTGATTTCAGAAATATAACCAATAACCCCCTGATGATTTGAGTTTTTGTAATGTTCAAATCGCTCAGATGGAAGGAGACGATAGGGGACATCTGCTTTACGAAGCAAGGTAAGAAGTTCATTAATGCTTTCGCCCCGATTCCCTTTTTGGATGATTACTTTTTCAATGTCTTTTCCTGCTACTATGGCTTCGATTAGTGGACGAATACCATAGATTAAATTTTCTTTTTTCAATATATTGTGTTTTAAGTTTATTGTCGCCAAGCTTCTACTCCCTGATACCAATAATATTTAAGAGACGAATTGCGTTCTAATCGGTAATCATTATTGCAAAAGGGATTAATAACTTTTGTGAAATCGTAACTAATAGATAATGAACTTTTGTCGGTGCCATAGATCCATTTTTCTCCGTTGCTTCCTATATATACTATAGAGGGTGTTCCAAATATAATATATATCATGCCTCTATCGGTTTTCCAGCCTTCAGTATAAGACGTGAAAAAACTATTGGCTTCTTGCACTCTGTTATAGTAGTTTCGTATTAATTTTCTTGCCCTCTCAGGTGTTCCAGCAATGGAAAGCCAAAACTTATCGATGGCATTTTTCTTATCATCTGATTTAAGCATTTCTTCATACTCACCTTTTGTTGTGATATAGCGGGTTGAAGGTATCATTTCTTCCACAGAATTCACTTCGGGGAAGGATTTACCATAGGAAAAGAGAGTAAATCCATCTTTGCTTAAAGTATCTGTTTGAAAATGACAGAAACAATTTCCCGGAAGGCTTAATAAACCTGTTTCACCATTCTTAATTGGGAGTAAAAAGGTGCTATCTGCTATATAATCAAAGGGTTTAATTAATGATTCGTAGAAAGGAGGTTGAGCCATTGGGAAGTTTCTCTTATACATTTTCACATATAGCTTCTCGATGGGCAGAAATGTCTTTAATTGTAACTTTTCATTTGGATATGAATAGTTGCGAGGCAATAAGTTTTTGTTTTCATCTATTAAAGCAAAGTGCAAACGATTTGCTTTGGTGATTCTTTCAATGTTTTGTATGTAAGTATACGATTGTTTACTATTGTAATCGATGAGAGTTATCTTAAGAACATAATCCTCATTGGGTGGCGTTTTGATATTAAACTCGTGCATGCGTGAAACTGCATTTCCATAATTTAATGAATCGGTAATATTGTATGACGCGCTGTCGAGTAGATAATAGGACTCTAAAGAAGGATATAACTGATACAAAATATTATATGAAGCATGTGGAGGAGCGTTTTCGGATTTCTTTTTATATTGCAAATAATTCAAGGCAACACTTAGCTGAAGCAAAGTGCTTGAATCGGATGTATGAAAAACTAAGGGCTGCATAATCTGAAACTTTGTTTTATCGACATATAATTCCGCCATATTCGTATAGGCTAACCTTCCGGTGGTGTAACAGCCAGAAAGCAGCAAAAGCAATATAAAATACAGGTTTCTAATTCGTTTCATGGGTTAAAAACAAGGTATTTTCTTCATCTAATAAAAACTTTTCGGGAATAGATTTAGTGGCTTTGCTTCCCAATTGCTTCATCTTTTCGACTTTTGAAATGAGATTGCCACTACCGGTGTTCATTTTCTTCTGCCCATCGGTGTAGGTGTTTTGAATGCGTCCAATTAGCTCGCCCAATTTTTCATAATCAGAAAGAAAACCATGCAATTTATCGTATAACGAACCGCCAAGCTCTGCAATTTCTAATGCATTGCGGTTTTGTTTTTCGGTTTTCCACATCGAAGCAATGGTGCGCAGGGTAGCAAGAAGTGTTGTTGGACTCACAATCACAATTTTCCTATCCCAAGCATAGTTAAACAATTCTAAATCGTATTGCACGGCAAGGCTAAAAGCGGCTTCGATAGGCATAAACAATAGTACAAAATCGGAGGTATGTATAAGATTTCCAGTTTCGTATGCTTTGTTTGATAAACTATCGACATGGGCACGAATGGACTTATTGTGCAGTTTCAGGAAAGAGTCTTTCCCCTCTTTATCTTCCGAATTGATATATTTTTCATAAGAAATCAATGAAACTTTCGAATCGATGACCACATGTTTATTGTCGGGCAGTTTAACAATTACGTCGGGGCGAATTGTTTCATGGTTAACGTTTTCCATGGTCATTTGCACCTCATATTCGGAACCTTTAACCAGGCCCGAACGTTCTAATACCCGCTCTAACACCATCTCTCCCCAATTTCCCTGCGATTTATTGTCACCTTTCAAAGCTTTGGTGAGGTTGTTGGCTTCTTCGCTAATTTTGCTATTAAGTTCGTAGAGTTTTTTCACTTCTAAGCGCAGCGAGACATTATCGCGCACCCCTATTTCGTGGGTTTCTTCAACCTTTTTTTCAAATTGAAGTATCTTTTCCTTCAATGGCTGCAGGATTTCGCCAATGTTTTTCTGGTTAACGGTGGCAAATTCGAGGGAATGTTCTTTAAAAATTTTATGTGCAAGATTTTCGAATTCGAGGGTAAATTTCTTTTGCAATTCGTCGAGTTCTTGCTTTTGGGTAGTAAGTTTTTCGTTCAGATTTTTATAGTCGGCATCGAGGGTTGCTATTCGTGTTGTGAGTTCCGAATTCTTTGATGTTTCCTTTTTTAATTCATCCATCAAATTATTATGTTGTCCTTCGAGACGTTGCAGATTGCTTTCGGCTATGCCCTGATATTTAGTGGCTTCCGACACTTTAAACAGATATTCTTTTTCCAAATTTGCTTGATTTTCGGAAAACGTAACGGCTTGTTGTTTGCTGTTTAATTTAATGAGAAGATAGCCAATGGCAAATCCCAGCATACATCCCAAAAATAAAAAACCGATTTCCATGCGAAAAAATTTGTTTGTTGAAAGAATGAGTAAAAATACGATAAAATCTTTTTTCAATTACCTTTGTGCATTAAAATAATTGAAATATGGAATTTAAAATAGGAGATAGAGTAAGATTCTTGAACGAAGTTGGGGGTGGTATCATCAGCAAAATCATCAGTCGTAGCATGGTTAGCGTGATGATTGAGGAAGGTTTTGATATTCCTGTGATGTCGAAAGAACTTATAAAAATTGAACCATTAACTGCTGCCGAAAGAATGTTCGACAAGGAGATTAATGTTGAATTACCCCTGCATAATGATACTGAAACCGCCGAAATTGATAATCGTTCATCCAAACTAAACAATTTTCTTTCGCCAAAAAAATTTGAAAGAGGCATTTATCTGGCTTATGCCCCTCACGATCAGAAATGGTTGCTTACGGGCATGATGGATTTTTTCCTCATTAACAATACTTCATACGATGTTTTGTATAGTTTATTGTTGAAAACCAAGCAAAACACCTATATAAGTGCTGATTACGGTAGTGCAGAACCTTTAAGCAAGGTGCTTATTCAAACTTTGAAGCATGAAGAATTGGAGCAATGGAGCAATGGTTTGTTGCAAGTGCTTTTCTATCCTAACAATTCGGCCAAAGCCCTTATGCCCATGCATACTGAATTTTTGGTGAAGATGAATAGGATGAGTAGCGAGGATTCGTATTTACATTCGTCTTTCATGAGCGAAAAAGCTGTTATTGTTGATTTGGGGGTAGGCTCTGCAATTGTTCATGAGGCGCAAAGAGATTCGCCTAAACAGCATGTTGTTAAAGAAATACGCAAGCAATACTTTATCGATCAGCATCTTATTGATGACAACACGGCCGAAGTTGATTTACATATCGAAAAACTGTGCGAAAAAAGTATGCCTGAAGATAGTGGGATGATACTTAAGATTCAATTCGATTATTATATAAAATGCCTCGAAAGTGCGATGGATAAAAAGCTCAAAAAAATCATTTTCATTCATGGTGTTGGCAGTGGGGTGTTGAAGAGTTTAATTAGAGGAGATTTAAGTCAGTATAAAGCGCTAACCTACACCGAAGCTTCTCAAGCTAAATATGGTTATGGGGCCTTGGAAGTTTCTTTCGAAACCACTTAATATAAGCATTTTAAGCCTTTCAAATTTTGTTTTTCAACTGAATTGCTTTGCGCAATCGGGCTTTGCTATTTCATTCAAGCCATCTTAAAACAAACTCTTCGTTTTGCAAAGGCTCGAATGGCTGCGCACGCCTAAATTTCTCGTTTTTAAGATTATAAATTTCTTAAGAGTCGAAGTGGGTGCTTTTGTGTATCTTTGCAATCGAAACAACAGTTCATTCTATCGCCTCGGTTTAAAAGTACCGTGGAGGAAAGTCCGGACAACATAGAGCACCATACTTCCTAACGGGAAGGATTGCGTTGGATGACTGGCGCAAGACAGAGAGTGCCACAGAAAATAACCGTTGCGACTCGTCGCAATAAGGGTGAAAATGTGAGGTAAGAGCTCACAACGCTTTATAGTGATATAGGGTGGGGGTAAACCTTATGGGTTGAAAGGCCAAATATACCGGAAGCATCTGTTTACAGATCATAGATGGCTCGTCTATTTCCGGGGGGTAGGCTGATTGAACTCGTTAGTGATAACGTTTCCAGATAAATGATAGAATTTCCAATTCGTTGGGAAACAGAATCCGGCTTATCGAACTGTTGTTTCTTTTTTTTTCCTTGATAATTCGTAAATAATCTGTAATTTTAACGTTTTAAACCAAAACTCATGAAAAAAGCGTTCAGAAACTCATTTTTAGCGGCAATGTTCTTGCTATTAGGCTTTGCTAGCAGTGTAAAATCGCAGACGGTGTATAGCTGTCAGTATAAAAGCGATGCAAAAGTGAAAATTTATTCTTGTGAATATAAAAGCGATGCCGATTTGGTGGTGTATAAATGTGATTATAAGAGCGATGCATCGGGCAACAACGGTTTATGGCATTTTTGTAGCTACAAAAGCGATGCAAAAGTGACCGTATATTTTTGCGAATATAAAAGCGATGCCGATTTAAAAATCTATTTTTCTAAGTATAAGAGCGATGCAGGCTGGCAGAATCGTTCGAAAATGCATTTGATGGAGTAAAACTCCCCGAAAATTCATCCACCTTAATTTTGTCGGCTGAAAATTTAAGTTTTTTGAAGTTTTCTTTTTCAGGTTTTTAATCAATAGAAGTAAATTTTTGTATAATTGATGTGCATTTGAATTGCCATTACTCTGTTCATTTATTGTTATCAAGAATGGGGTTTGAAAGGAACATTTTCAGATGATTTTCATTATTATTTTTATATTGAAAATTGATATATAGAGAATTTTCTTTAAGTAAACTGATATAAAAATCGATTTTTGATGCGTCAATATTTTGACTTTTAATATGAAAATTCATTTTCGCTAGAAGAGTATTAATGGAAAATACCTGAAAAAATATTTTTATATCAATATACAAAATGACTTTCATATAAAAATCCATTTTTATATGTTTATCTTTTTAGGTTTTCCTATGAAAATCGATTTTTATAGGTTTATCATTTTAGGTTTTGCTATGAAAATGAATTTTTATATGGTTTTCATTTTAGGTTTTTCTATGAAAATGAATTTTTATAGGTTTATCATTTTAGGTTTTGCTGTAAAAATCGATTTTTATATGTTTATCTTTTTTGTTTATCATATAAAAATGGTTTTCAAAATCACTTCATGTTTTCAAACCCAATGAGAATGAGAGTTTCAGCGATTTTCAAATTTTCATGTTTTTCAACAAAATTATTTCCAAAACCAAAAACAAATGAAAAAAACACTATTTTTAGATGTTTTCCGACCCTATTTTTGATTGATTTGAAGTTTTAGATCAAAATTAAAGCCTCATTTTATCGAAATTTCCATAATATCTTGCGTTTGCTGCTTCCATAATTTTCCATTTTTGCTTCAAACAAATTATACACTTCTAAAATGAAAAAAATCATTTTTCAAAGTCTCGCAATCATGCTTTTTTTAGGTATAAATGTAGGCAAATCTCAGGCTCCCGAAAAGGTTAAAAATTTATTTAAACTTAAATTTGCCAATGCCACCCATGTTAAATGGGAAAAAGAAGGCAGCAAGGAGTTCGAAGCCTCATTTATGTTAAACGGGAAGGCCTGCTCGGCTAATTTCACTGCTGAAGGCGAATGTGTCGAAACCGAAACTCCCATTTTGCTGAGCGAACTGCCTGATATGGTGAAAGATGCTTTCTATTCGAAGTATGGGAAAGATAGGGTGATTATCGCAATTGCTCAAATCGACCAAAAAAACCATCCTATGCAATACGAAATTGAATATAAAGCCGGAAAGAAAACAAAAGAAGCCCTTTTTACGGGAAAAGGGGAGCAATTGTAATCTGAAACATCCCCAATTTTCTGATTTTTTGAGCCTCACTCTTCTTTGCATCCTCTAAATGCCTGATTTTTCATTGAAAGCCAAGCCACCGCAACTCTTAAAAAGGCTTAATTTATACTCAATGGCTTTGGTTTTTTAGTAATTTTATCATTTCTAAAATGCATATTTTTAAGTTTTTTATATCCTAATTCGATGAAGATTAAAGTTTTATTATTATTTGCCCTGCTGACGATGCAACAATTGTCCTATTCGCAATACATTTTCGTTGCAACCGTTCGCGATTCGGCCAATCAAGAAACCTTGGCGGGCGCATCTCTTGTAGAAAAAGGTACCACACATGGGTGTTCGGCCGATATGAACGGAAAAGCGAAACTCAGTTTTAGCAAAAAAGGTCAATACGAAATTGTGTTGGGTTTTATAGGTTATATATCTAAAAACATGATAGTTGACATCCCTCAACGTGATAGTTTACTGGTGGTTTATCTGCAAAGCAATACCGAAGAATTGGGCGAAATCATCATTTCGTCGGTTCGCACCAATTCTACTATCGAAAACAATCCCACTAAGATAGAAGTGCTTGGTTTTGAAGAAGTAAATGAAGAAAATGGGATAAAACCGGGCAATATTATGAGTATGTTGAGCGATATGGGAGGCATTCAAATGCAACAAGTATCGGCAAGTTCGGGCAATACTTATGCACGCATTCAGGGATTAAACGGTCGTTACACCCAAATTCTGCGTGATGGGCTTCCGCTTTTTGGTGGAATGTCGGCGGGTTTCAGTATTATGCAAATACCACCTTTAGATTTGAAACAAATTGAAATAATAAAAGGTTGTGTTTCTACCCTTTATGGAGCCGATGCCATTGGGGGCATCATCAATTTGATTAGCAAAACGCCACCCACTTCTCAGGAAATTAGCCTTACGCTCAACCAAACTACCCTCTCCGAAACCAATTTTAACCTTTATGCTGCCCGTCGGTATAAGAAGTTCGGATATACTTTATTTTTTGGTCAAACCCTTCAAAAACAGATGGATGTGAATAATGATAGTATGAGCGATGTGCCCATGGTGAATTCTACCGTAATACATCCTAAACTGTTCTTCTATTTTAATCCGAAATCGACTCTCACTCTGAACTATACGGCCACAATCGATCATCGTGAGGGGGGCGATATGTCGTATTTCACAAAAGGGGCTTCCGATACGCTTTATCATGTGACTAACAGTGCTCAACGCCATTCTGCTGATGCCAAATGGATGTATGCTTTCTCCGAAAAATCAAATCTAAGCCTGAAATTTAGTTATAATAATTTGGATGAAAATTTATCGACCAAAGACTATAAATTTAAGGGCAGCCAACAATTGTATTATTCCGAAATATCATTCTACAAAAGCCAGCCAAAAACCGATTGGGTGATGGGCCTTAATTATAATGGTGATATTTTCAACAATCGTAGCAACGAACTCATCGAAGTGTTGAATTATGACTATAGTACAATGGGGGTATTTTTGCAAAACACCTGGCGAATCACCGATAAGTTCTTAATTGAGAGTGGTTTCAGGGAAGATTATCATTCTAAATATGGTTTCTTTGCCTTGCCTCGCCTATCGTTGATGTGTAAAATAAATAAACAATTCACCACTCGCATAAATGGGGGCTTGGGATATAAAACCCCTGTGCAGTTCTCTTATATTGAACCCGAAACAGACTTAAAGAGTCTGATTTCCGCCCAATTAAAGCCTGAACTTTCGCAAGGCGCCAATGCAGATATCAATTATCAGCACTTTTTTAAGGAAAAAGTAAGCATAACCATTAATCAATCCTTCTTTATCACCAATATCGATAAGCCAGTATATGATAGTTCGTCTGTTTCTACAAAAATTGCCCTTGTGAATGCCCAAAAATCATTGGTGACAGATGGTTTACAAACCTACATCCGCCTGAATTACTGTGATTTGGAGATTTATCTTGGGTATGTTTACACAAATGTGGTGCAAAATTATGTTCCTCTTCATAAAACGCCTTATACAACTCCAAAACAACAGCTTTCATCTACCTTTTTTTATGATGTAAACGCTCATCTTCGCTTCGGCATTGAGGCTTCCTACATTGCAAATCAATTGAATCAGGATTATCATCCCACAAAAGACTATTTTCTGATGGCTGCCATGATAGGCTATAATATTGGGAGTTTGAGTTTTGTGTTAAATGGAGAAAATTTATTGGATTTCCGCCAAAGTACATACGAACGTATCTATGATGGAACAACATATAAGCCTGTTTTTCACAAACTTTGGGCCCCCATCGATGGAAGAGTGATAAATTTTTCGGTTAGATGGAGCATACAATAGGAAGTTGGGAAATTCTCACCAAAATCTATCTATAATTATCTTCTCGTTCCCCAGGTAATTTTGTTTTTTTGGATGTTTTTTCTAACCTCATCTTCCTGAATCTTATCTTCTTTATTAAGATTTGTCACATGAATATCAATATCCTGAAAGAAATACTTAATATTAGGGAAAGTGGTCATATTAATATTGAAAATACCCAAAACCTCTGGGGCTTTTTTAAGTTTCTTCAATATATCAGCCAATTTAAATTGTACATTTTCGGTTTTAACGATTAAAAAATAGTCAAAATGTTTGAGGCGATCAACAAGAATATTGTCTTGCGAGCGATTTGAGATTAAATAATAGCCAATTCTATTCATTTCATCAAAATAATAATAAAGCGAGAATTCGATATTGGGTTTTTCTGTGTCAATAAACTGACTGAAGCTCTTGATTCTAACAAAAGAAAACTTCAACAAATCGTTAAACACAAAAGCAAGCTTAAAATCTTTCTGTTGACACAAAATGCCCACCATTTCAAAACGTTCTTCTATTTCGGGATCTAATTTATATCTCATAACAAGGTAATTTATATGGTGGTGCAAGCAATTGAAGCTATGCTTACTTTAATTTCAACAGTTTTTAATAACTCATTTACACACGATTCGATGGTTGCACCTGTGGTTATAACATCATCTACCAAAAGTACATGTTTGTTTTGAAAAGTAACAGAATTTTCAAGGGAAAATATTTCTTTAACGTTCTCCCAACGATTTTGCCTTGATTTGCGCGTTTGACTTTCAGAAGCATATTTTCGTACAAGAGTAACAGTATCAACAGGTTTATGTGTCGACTCGGAAATTCCACGGGCAAAAATCTCACTTTGATTATAGCCTCTCTTTTTAAGTTTGCTCGGATGCAAAGGAACAGGCAGAATTACATCCACCGAATTAAAATATTCCGATTCGAGAAGCATTTTTCCATACTGTCGGCCTAAATAAAGACCAATTTCTTTGCGGTTTTTATATTTAAACTGATGTATCATATGTTGAACTTTAGCACCTTTTCTAAAAAAATACATTGAAGTTGCTGCATTTAGAGGAACTCTTCCCCAAAAAACTTTCTCCAAAGGATTATTACGGTAGTGGTGAAAATGTGTTTGCGGCATTTGGTGTTGACAAAATATACAAATAACTATTTCGTTCTTAAATAAAGTATTCCCGCAGGCCGCACAAGTAGCGGGAAAGAGCAAATTGAGGAAATCATCTATCAGTTTCATAAGTAAAATGAATTAAAAAGCATTCAGTTTCAAATTATAAAGATAATTAATTTAATTTTGCAAAGACACAATGTTAAAAACTTTATGGAAAAAAAAGATCAACTCTTCCTTCAAATGGTTTACATTTTTCATGCATCGGCAATGCAGGCATTAGGTAAAATTAAAAATCCGATTACAAATGTAATTGAAAAAAATATAGAACAAGCAAAACAATCGATAGAAATGCTTGAAATGATAAAAGAAAAAACACAAAATAATCTTTCGCCCGAACTCATTAGAATGTTAGATGGGTTTCTGAGTGAAGTGCGCTTAAATTACCTCGACGAAATCAACAAAAACTAATCTTAATTTGTATATGGAAAACACTAAAAAACTCAGAACCATAATCATTATCGAAGCGATAGTCATTATTATTCTTGCTCTCTTATTGATTACTCAAACTTCGCGGGTGAATACTATTATTGTACAACAGCAAGAAACTTCAAGTTTAAACACTGGCCTAAAAACTGAATTAGATTCCTTGATGAAAGAACACACAAAAATAAAAGAGGAATATGGCAGTCTTTCAAATAAGCTTACTTCTAAAGATAGTCTCATTCAGGCTGATGCTATGGAGATTGAAAAACTTATTAGCACCCAGGCCGATTATAATAAAATCAAGAAGAAATTATCGCTTTTACGCAATATGACTCAAGGTTATATTTCTCAAATTGATTCCTTGTATCGTGTTAACAAACAATTGAACGAAGAAAACACTTTCATCAAAGGTGAGTTTAGCAAAGAGAAAGATAAGACTCAATTATTGGTTAAAGATAAAGATGAATTGACCGAAAAAGTAAACATGGCTGCCGTGCTTAAAGCATATAATGTGACAGCACAACCTATAAGAATGAAGTCGTCAGGGAAAAAAGAAGAGGCTGTTGATAAAGCCCGCAGGGTTGAAAAGATAAAGATATGTTTTACGCTTGCCGAAAACCCTGTTGCTAAACCGGGCAACCGATCTGTTTTCATCAGAATTGCCCGCCCTGATAATAAAATCGTAACCCTAGGTAGCGACGAGGTGTATTCTTTCATGTATAAAGGTCAACGTTTGCAATATTCAATAAAAAAGGAAGTTGATTATCAGAATGCCGCTGTGAATGTTTGCATGTATTGGGAAAAACAAAATCCTAAAGATGAAGCCATGAAGGGGGTTTATAAAGTAAATGTTTTCCTTGAGGATAATGAAATAGGTCAGGGACAATTTGAGCTTAAATAGGATTTTAGGCATTTAGTCTTGTAGACTTTTAGTCTTTTAGAATGAAGAAATTAAACATAATACTATTGAAAATGCAATTAATAAACTGTATAATATAAGGAGTTTAGGTAGAAAACGACTGTCCTAAAAGTCTAAATGCCTAAGCACCTAAATTAATATCAAAAACAATGGAAACAAATCAAATTCAAACAAACGAAATCGCAATGAAAAAACAATTGAACACCTGGCGCATCCTCACTGCAATATTTGCAGTTATAGCCATCGTTATGGCTATCTTGTATTTCACTACAAACAGTGAATTGACAGAAGTGACTATCATCAAAAATGAAGTTACTGATGATAAAACTGCCCTGCTCGATAAACTCCAAAAGGTTGAAAAACAATACGACCAATTGGGAAAAGATTACTCTAATCTCGATTCTTTATTCACCAAAGAAAAAGAACATGTTGCTAAAATGATTTCTGATATCAAAAATCAGAAAGGCTCAATTGCTAATTACAAAAAGAAAGTGACTGCTCTGGAAAATCGTTTGGCCGATTATTTGAAACAAATTGAGGAACTAAAAGCCAAAAACGAAGCCCTTACCTTCGAGAATATCAAAGTAAAAACCGCCTTGGACTCGACACAAAAGGAAAACACCAGTTTGTATACTCAAAACACCAACTTATCTACCAAAGTTGAAGCCGGTTCGGTGTTAAAAGCCTACGAAATTGCTGCTGAACCCATTAAAATGCGTGGAACAAAAGAAATTGCCACCAAGAATCCTAAAAGGGTTAAGAAGATCAGAGTTTGTTTCTTGTTGAGTGAAAATGCAATTGCTCAGGCTGGCACAAAAACTGTGTATATTCGCATTTCGGAGCCGGGTGGCGAAGTTATTGCCGACTCGAAAGACGATGCACACATGTTTACTTTCGATGGGAAACAAATTGTTTATACCCAACTTCAGGAAATCAGCTATGCGAACAAAGCGATGGATCTTTGCGTGTACTATGACGTGAAAAAAGAGTTGAAAAAAGGCAATTATACAGTTGATATTTTTGTAGATAAGAATGTGATTGGAACTACCGTTTTCACTCTCGAATAAAAGAAATCTCCGTTTAAACGTTTGGGTTAGCTGTTTTGGCTTAACCCAAACTTTTTTTTTATAATATACAGGAATTTAAGCCTGTATAGGTCGAAAGTCCCAAATTAAAAGTGGAAAATTCATCCTTAAAGTCATGGAAATGACTTTAAATTCTGAGTTTTTCATTGATGATTTGGGACTTTTTTATTTTCCTATCTTCTTCTCTATAAAAAACAATTGAAAATATCGGTTTAATAGCTGAATATAAATGATTTATATTGTTAGAATGGCCGGTTTTTATCCTAAAATCATCATTTTTAACCCTTGGATGACTATTCCTAATTGACGAATGATCAGTAAAACTGTGCATTCGTAAACATATGTTACTAGAATATATAAAATTATAGAATTTCAGATGAGTAATAATCTCAGAAATAGAAAATTAAGTTCATGGAAGTAGAATATTACAACTAGCATTATGAGAAATACCTAGCTGTTAATTATTCTTTTTAGGTAAACGGTAAAAATAAGCCTGCGGAAGCCCAAAATTTCACTTGATTTCATCATCCGCCCTCTTGATTTCATCGTCCGCCTAGTATTTTTTGCCTTCCGCTCTTTTGATTTCAACATCCATCAATTTGATTTTTTCGTCCGCCAGTTTGATTTTTTCGTCCGCCAGTTTGATTTCTTTATTCCCACTCTTGAATTCATTTTCCGTACTCTTGATTTTTTCGTCCGCCGAATTAGAATAGGCTTTCGCTAACTTGAAATGGTCTTCCTTGCCTCATCTTCCTGGATTTTCGGGGTATTTTGCCCCAAAACTCAACAAATCCCCAATAATCATCCTCCCCTAAAAATCATTTCCGAAATCCCGAAAATCTTCATCCCGAAAATCGCTTTCATAATTTCAGCAGCATTATTTTGCTCTTTTTAATATTTAGCTACTTTTGTAAAAAACAATATCCACTACTTTATGAGCAATCAAACCCTCGAAACCCTACTCCAACACCGCACAATTCGTAAATACAGCGATAAAGAAATTCCGAAAGAAATTGTAGATTCTATCATAGAAGCAGGTTTTCGCGCTTCAACCACCGGAAATATGCAGGTTTATAGCGTGGTAATTACGCAAGATGCCGAAAATAAAAAGAAACTTTGGGAACTTCATTTCAAACAAAATATGGTTCTTGAAGCCCCAATGGTGATGACTTTTTGCGCCGATTTCCACCGCTTCAACATCTGGTGCAAACAACGCAATGCCGAACCCGGTTACGACAATTTCCTTTCGTTTATGACGGCTTCAATCGATGCCATTCTTGTATCGCAAAATGTTGCCGTGGCTGCTGAAAGCTATGGGCTGGGTATTGTGTATTTGGGCACCACCACCTACAATGCCGATGAAATTATCGAATTATTGAAACTGCCCGAACACGTAATTCCCATCACCACATTGGTTATTGGCTATCCCGCCGAAAGCCCTCCCCTGACCGACCGTCTGCCCGATTCGGGCTTGGTGCATTACGAAACCTACGAAGATTACACCCCACAGTGTATCGACGAGATTTATGCCGAAAAAGAAGCATCGCAACTCACCCACGATTTGATTGAAGAGAACCAACTTGAAAATCTTGCCCAAATTTTTGCTTATAAACGCTATACAAAAAAAGATAATGAGTATTTCTCAGAGAAACTCCTTAAAACTTTAGTAAAACAAGGGTTTATGAAATCCCTTTAGCGGCACCATCAGGATGTTACCCCAATAACATCTCTGAAAATAAGAACAATAAAGCAAAATCAGGCTACTATTTCTGATGTATTTCTCAGGATAAATTTCCAAAATAGTACAAACTAATTTCTTTACGGATACAACCTTTCAATAAAAATTTGTGTCTACAAGCTAATATTGATTTTACAATCATTATTTTGAGTAATTTAGTAACATATTTCAACTCACATGAAAAAAGGCTACTTCTTATTGTTGGTTTTTATCTTGATAATTCAATGTAAAACACAAGCCCACAGAGACTCACTGCGTTCGGGACGGCTCGAATTTATCGAAAACCTGAATCAGTGGGATGCAAATATTCTGTATAAAGCCACTATTGACGGAGGGGCTGCTTTTTTTGAGAAAACTCGCTTCACCTTTGCTTTTGAAGATGCCGATGCTATTGAAAAAATATTATCCTTTAAATATTTATCGGCCGAAGAGCACAAACTTAAGCACAACCCCAACACCACAATCAATTGTCATGCTTATAGAGTGAATTTTATCGGGGCTAACCCCAATGTTAGCACCAAGGCTCACTATCCTTCAGATACATATGAAAATTATTTCATAGGCAATAACCCAAAACGCTGGGCAAGTAAAGTGCGAAAATACAAGGAATTCGAGTATATCAATCTTTGGGATAATATAAATTTGAATGTTTTCGAAAAAGATTATTTGCTGAAATATGAAGTGGTTGCTCAACCCAATGCCGACATCAGCAAGGTTCAGTTTTCGTATGAAGGGGCCAAAAACATCACGGTCGATGCCAATGGAAATTTAATCATCACCACTTCGATCAATAAAATTATTGAAGTAAAACCCAAAGCTTGGGTGCAAGATGGTGGAAAAAACCTTGAAGTGAGTTGTAATTTCAAACTGAAGAAGCACATTCTTTCTTTTGAATTTCCTAATGGCTATGATCACTCAAAAGTTCTTGTTGTTGACCCAACTTTGATTTTTTCATCCTACTCGGGATCTACTTCCGACAATTGGGGCTACACGGCTACGTATGATAAATTTGGATTTCTCTATGCCGGAGGCAATATTTTCACACTTGGATATCCTACCACTGCCGGTGCCTACCAAATTAATTATGGTGGAGGAAGTTGCGATATGGCTATTTCGAAATATGACACCAGCGGACATGTGATGGTTTACTCTACTTATTTAGGCGGCTTGGGTGCGGATGTTCCAAACAGCATTATTACCAATGCAAATGGGGAATTATTTATTCTTGGAACCACGGGTTCCATCGACTTTCCGATGACAGCCAATGCATTTGATAATAGTTTTAACGGAGGAACGCCCTATACACTCACTTATGTGTTGCAATACTCCGCCGGTTCCGATATTGTTGTTGCCCGATTAAGTTCCGATGGCACTCAATTGTTATCTTCAACCTACATTGGGGGCAACGGCAACGATGGTTTAAATACGGTTGATACGCTTAAGAAAAATTATGCCGACGATGTGAGAGGGGAAATTATGATTGATAAAAACAGCAATGTCTACGTTGTCAGCAGCACGAGTTCATTAAACTTCCCGGTTACCCCGGGAGCTTTTCAAACCACTCATGGTGGAGGTTTGCAAGATGGATGTATTGTAAAACTCGATCAAAACCTCAGTTCACTTGTTTGGAGTTCTTATTTGGGAGGGAATAAAAATGATGCTATTTATAGCATAAAACTCGACCCTGCCGAAAACATTTATGTTGCAGGTGGCACCTGTTCGCCAAACTTTCCTGTAACTGCCGGCGTATTATTTCCTGTTTATCCGGGTGGAAATTGCGATGGTTTCATCACCCATCTTAATAAAAATGGGAATGCCATTATGCAATCAACCTATTATGGGGCTGCCGGTTACGATCAGGTATATTTGCTAGAAACCGACCGCAACGGGAATGTTTATGTACTAGGCCAAACCGACGCTCCAGCCAATACATATATATTTAATGCTTTATGGTCCTACCCCGGAGGAGGACAATTTGTTAGTAAACTTTCTTCCCAACTTGATAATAAAATCTGGTCAACTACTTTCGGTTCTGGCACAACAGGTCCTAACATTTCACCAACGGCTTTTCTTGTAGATGTTTGCAATAGTGTTTACCTTTCGGGATGGGGCGGTGCAGTAAATGGTTTTGGCGGAACTACCGGCTTACCCATCACTTCAAATGCCTTCCAAACCACTACCGACAATAGCGATTATTACTTTTTAGTGATAAAAGATGATGCTTCAGGCATAATGTATGGAAGTTATTTTGGCGGACCTCAATCTGCCGAGCATGTTGATGGGGGTACAAGTCGTTTCGATCGTCAGGGGCGGATTTATCAATCGGTTTGTGCTGGTTGTGGAAGCAATGACGATTTTCCCACCACAGCCGGAGCGGTTTCAAATACGAATAATAGTGGGAATTGTAATAATGGGGTTATAAAGTTTGACTTTAATTTACCCATCATCATTGCAGAATTTGCAGTACCCCCTGTTGGTTGTGCGCCATATACCATTACTTTTCAAAATACTTCAATCTCAGGTTCAGGAAGCATGGTTTGCAATTGGTCGTTTGGTGACGGAACCTATTCCACTATATATTCACCCAATCATACCTACAATCAATCGGGTGTATATGATATTCGTTTGATTGTTTCGGATACAGGAAGTTGTAATTTTTCTGATACCATAAGCCACCAAATGGTTGTGCTTTCTGGAGTAAAAGATACTTTGCCCAACGATACTATTTGCTTGGGGCAACAAACTCAAATTGGGGTTATCCCACAGGTAGGGAGCAATTTAACTTATATTTGGACGCCCACTACTAACCTAAGCAACCCAATCGCCGCAAATCCATTTGCCAGCCCAACAACAACCACAAATTACACCCTTTATATATCAAATGGAATTTGCACCGACACTTTATTTCAAAAAGTTTTTGTGTACAGTTTCCTTGCGGAGGCAGGCAACAATATAAATGTATGTCAGGGAGATACCATTCCTTTGCATGGCTCTGTCATTGGCCTAGCTGGGAATATACAATATATATGGTCTAGCAATTCAAGCTTCACTGATACCCTTAACTCGCCAACCAGCAATCCGAATTATAATATTATAGTTCAGAACAGCGCCACCTATTACTTAAAAGTCACTAATGGCCATTGCGAAAAAACGGATAGTGTTCATTTGACTGTTTCGGTAGTGAATATTGATGCTGGAAATAATAAAAGTATTTGCTTTGGAGATTCTACTTTCTTAAGTGTAAGCAACCTAATCCCAGGTATGTCGCTTAGCTACTCATGGTCACCAACTTCTTCAATCATTTTGGGAGGAAATACTTCTAGTCCCCTTGTCAATCCTTCGAGCACAACAACTTACTATGTTACTTCAACCAATAGTTTTGGCTGTTCAAAGGTAGATAGTATGAAGATTACCGTTATAAAACTTATCCCTACTATCAGCTTTAGTAACGTGAGCTGCAATAGTTTTTGCGATGGGCAAATAAGTGTTGGGGTAACAGGAGGAAGTCCTAATTATCTATACAATTGGAGTAATGGACTAAGTACTAATAACATTACCACCCTTTGTCCGGGCAATTATACCCTTACGATAACAGATAGTAATAGCTGCAAAACTGTATTTACCCAACCTATCACTCAACCTCAACCATTGGTCATCACATTTCCCGACACCAATCATGTGGTTTGCAATGGTATTTGTGATGGTTTAATAGTATCGGCAGTAAGTGGAGGGACTCCTTCATATCAATATCAATGGATTTCGGGCCAAACCAATGATACGATTTTTAATCTCTGTGCTGGTTTATATACATTAACGGTTACAGATGCAAACCATTGCACTGCTATTGCTTCAGCCCCTGTTTTAGATACCTCTAACTTTAATGCCGTTGGACATTTTAGACAGCCAAATTGTGCCGACTCATGCAATGGCATTGCTTGGGTGGTAGCTTCAGCAGGCTATCCTCCTTTCACCTATCTTTGGAATACAAACAGCACCAATGATTCCATTTTTCAATTATGTTCAGCCATTTACAGTGTCCGTGTAACAGAATCTCATGGATGCATTCACATGGCATTTATTCAAGTGCCCCAACCTCAGCCGGTATCTATTGACACTCTCAATCTCACCAATCCTCTTTGCCATGATTCGTGTAATGGCTTTCTTTCAATTCTAGCTTCAGGAGGTATTTCACCATATCTGTATAGCTGGAATTCAGGGCAAAGCACTCCTTCAATTGCAAATCTTTGTGCCGGGGACTATTATATT
This sequence comes from uncultured bacterium, assembly GCA_903922465.1. Taxonomy (GTDB): domain Bacteria; phylum Bacteroidota; class Bacteroidia; order Bacteroidales; family CAIXTV01; genus CAIXTV01. The sequence goes on along the minus strand of CAIXTV010000130.1, from coordinate 53,118 downwards.
ACAGTTAGCGATTCCTTAGGCTGTATTGCTGTTGACACTTTTCAATTGCTTGCCCCGAGTCCTATTGTCATTACCCTCACAGCCACTGATGTCCCTTGTGCAAATGTTTGTAATTCTATTATCACTGCAACGGTTCAAGGGAGTGTGCCTCCTTATGCTTATATATGGAACAATGGGGCATTGGTAAACCCGAATATTAATGGATGTTTTGGTTTAAATACGGTTACGGTAACAGATGCCCATAATTGCGAGGCAGTAAAAAACATTAATGTTAATATCACTTCTACTTTCCCCCCTGATTTTAAAGCTTGGATAGGAAATGACACACTGAAGAAAATTGATACCATATATGAATCCCAATCTGCCCAGCTAAACGCTACCATTATTAATGGATATCAATATCAATGGTCACCTACTTTAGGCTTAAGCAATCCAAGCATTTCCAATCCTGTAGCTTCTCCTACCGGAACAACTACCTATTTTGTCACTGTTACCGATACTTATGGTTGTCAAAAAGTTGATACTGTGAAGATCGTTATCTTAGAAGTAATTTGTGACGAACCATTTATTTATGTCCCAAATGCATTTACCCCGAATCGGGATAACAAAAACGATGTACTTTACGTTCGAAGTAATATTGTAACTGACCTTACATTTTTAATTTATGACCGATGGGGTGAGAAAGTTTTTGAGAGTCATAACATTGGGATGGGATGGGATGGCAATTACAAAGGCAAACCCTGCGAACCAGGAGTATATGTCTATTATATTGATGCCGGCTGTTTTGCTCAAAAAAGGTATCTGCACAAAGGCAACATCACCCTCATCAAATAAACCAATATCCTTAATACAGAATGATTACCTATTACAAAAAGAAACTAAGCTATCGCTCATTTATGGGTGTTGTTTTCTTTTTTGTTTTATTTTCATTTCAGCTTAAAGCTCAGGATATTCATTTTTCACAATTCCAGAACACACCTCTTTATATAAGTCCTTCATATACCGGTTTCTTCAGTGGGTCATTCCGGGTAAATGCCGCCTACCGAAATCAGTGGAATACAGTTACGGTTCCTTATCAAACCTTTTTTGTTTCTTTTGACGGACAATTGCTTAAAAGAAATTACAAGCAAGACATGTTAGGAATTGGCTTAACCATTTATCATGATATTGCAGGCGATTCTGACTTTGGCACTATGCAGGGAACTTTTAGTATGTCGTACGTTAAAGCCTTCAATAGGAAAAATAATCACTTCCTTGGTCTTGGGTTTGCTTTGGGTCTGGGGCAAAGAAGTATTCGTTATAATGATTTAAACTTCGATGCCCAATGGGATGGGAATGCCTATGACCCTAACCTTTCTTCTAATGAGAACTTATCGAAGACTCAGTTTTGGTTTTATGATTTATCGGCAGGTTTTCACTGGTATTATCAGGTGAAAAAACAGTTGGGCTTCGAAGCGGGTGCTGCTATGTGGCACATCAATAAGCCTAAAATGACCCTCTTTGCCAATGAAAGTGTAGTATTGAATTCTAAGCTTGACATTTTCGCCAAAGCACCCATCACCATTGGAGACAACACTAGTTTCATACCCGAAATGATGTTGATGATGCAAGGGCCCTATACGGAGTTATTGATTGGAGGCTCTTTTAAATTCTTTACCGATAGTAAAACCAATTTTTATTCTGCTATTAATGCAGGAGTCTTCCTTCGCTCAGCAGATGCTGGTGTCATAATTTTAGGAGTTGATTATCGTAAACTCAATATTGGCTTTAGTTATGATGTGAATTTCTCGAAATTGAGTGTTGCCAGTTATGCAAAAGGAGGCCCCGAAATTACCTTGCAATATATTATTGACAAAAAGAAAAGAACAAAGCACAAGGAAGTCCCTTGCCCTATCTTCTAATTGGCATTCATGAAAATCAATTCTACATATATTCGTTTGCTGTTTATTTTAATTGGATTATTCTTTTTGCAGCCCTTGTATTCTCAGCAAGCCACTGAAACAGAAAAGGCTGCAAGTCAGGCTATGGACGATGGAGATTATTTTTTAGCTAGCGACATTCTTAATCAATACATCACTAAAGATTCCACCAACCTTGATTTAACTTTTCAACTTGCTGAGTCTTTCCGTTTAAGTAATAATTATCCTGGGGCTGCTGTATGGTATTCTTTTGTTTTTTCACACGACAGCGCAGACGCCTATCCTTTAAGTTGTTTTTGGCTTGCAATGATGTTGAAAAGTGAAGCTAATTATGATGAAGCAATGCTTTATCTTAAACTTTATCTTAAAAAATATTGTAAGGAGAAAGACTTCTACTGCCTGAAGGCAGAAAAGGAAATAGTAGCCTGTGCCTCGGCTCAAAAATTGATTAATAACCCTATTGCAACAAATATCTTTCATCTTGACCAGCAGGTTAATACCCCTTATTCAGAGTTCGGGGCTTTGCAACTGGGCGACAGCTTACTTCTATTCTCTACTTTGCAGCAACTCACTACTAACGATTATGGTTCAATTTTCCCAAGCGTTTATCTTTCGCGCATTGGAAGTGCTAAGATGACAATGGCAGGGTATGCACACAGAAAACTTTGGGAAAATCGTATTAATAATTCAAAATACCACACTGCTAACCTTACTTTTAACGAAAATTACACCCTCTTAATTTACACTCAATGCCAGAATGGCACTAACGGGCAGTTGAAGTGCGACATATACGCATGCGAAAAGAAAAATAATGAATGGCAGTCTCCTTATAAGCTAAATATAAATGCTAAGGGCTTTACTTCCACTCAACCCTGCTTTGCAAAAACCGTTGAGGGAGATGAAGTGCTCTATTTTGTGTCCGACCGCAAAGGTGGTTTCGGGGGCAACGACATCTGGTATTCTGTTTACAAGAATAATCGCTTCTATGAGCCGGTAAATGCAGGCAATATCATCAATACCCCCGGAGATGAAATCACTCCCTTTTATCATTCAAAAACCCAAATCTTATATTTCAGCTCCGATTGGCACGGAGGATTGGGGGGATTCGACATCTTTAAGTCGGCAGGAGGTTTTAATGCTTGGACCCTTCCGGCCAATGTTGGCTATCCCCTAAATTCAGCTTGCAACGAGATGTATTTTGTGGTGAATAATTCAGACACTGACGGCTATTTCACCTCCAATCGTCCAGGCTCCTATCATATTAAAGGAGAAACCTGTTGCAATGACATTTATTCGTGGGAAATGATTAATACTAGGGTAGACAGCATTATTCAACACACCGACACCATTCAATATCAGGACACCATCCGCAGTTTCCTGCCTCTTACACTCTTTTTCCATAACGATGAGCCTGACCCTGCAACTACCAAAACCTCAACTGATCAAACCTATCAGCATTGCTTATCGAACTACCTGCAAATGAAAGAGGAATATTCGACTGAGTTTTCAAGAGGATTGAAGGGGAAAGAAAAAGCTGAGGCTCAAAACAGTATCAGGGATTTCTTTAGCAATTATGTCGAAAAAGGCTTTCAGCAATTAGAAGAGTTTTTGGCACTTCTGAAGAAAGACCTTGATAAAGGCAACCGGGTAGCCATCACCATAAAAGGTTATGCCAGTCCGCTAAACAATAGCGAGTATAATGTCAATCTTTCGAAGCGACGCATTTCGAGTTTACTTAATTTCATAAGGGTTTATGAAAAGGGCTATTTCGTTGCATTTATGGATTCGACGACAAAACAAGATGCTCGCTTAAAGATTTACGAAGAACCTTTCGGCAAGAGTAAAGCCAACCCTAAAGTTAGCGACAATCCTAACGACCCACGCAATTCCATTTACAATCCTGAAGCTGCCCTTGAGCGCAAGATTCAGATATTATATTACGATTCATTCTCTAATAAGCAGAAAGACAGTTTGCAAAACACCACTGTTTCCTTCGACCTGCAGCTCTTCAACATAGGGAACATCCCAGTAGGTGAAAAGAAAGTGGTTTCGTGTAGCATAAGAAATACCGGGCAATCGCCTCTTTATATTAAAACCCTTAGCAGCAATTCCGACTGCTTTAGCTTCGACTTTTCTCCCGAAAAGATTTTGCCCGGTGGCAAGTCGATGATTAATATTTTGTTCACGGCTCCCATAACAGAAGGAAGCTATTCGAAAGAGATTTATATTAATGCTAATACTAGCGTAAAACCCGTATTGACTTTTCAAGCGCAGGTGATTAAGAAGCCCCAAATTATTATTCCCCCAAAGAAGAAAACAAAGTAGCCTTGGGGGTCGCTTGTTTAAGTTTAAGCATTACTATAGATTAATAAAGCATGAATATCATAAGCAACAGGCTCACATTTTTCATAAGTGCAGCATTAGTTTTCATCTATCTGATTCTAAGGGCCTGCTATGTGCCTATCATGCACGATGAAGCCGCTACCTTCTTTCATTACGTTATACAAGGCGAATTCATTCCGGGATTAGCCCATTGGGATGCAAACAATCACCTCATCAATTCGGCTTTGAGTATAGGGTCGGTTCGTCTTTTGGGGAATAACCTTTTTGCCCTTCGCCTGCCTAATCTGCTGTTTTTTATAGTGTATGCTTACTTCCTCCTAAAACTGAGCGAATTGTTAGAGCATAAGTTACTGAGGGTTTCCTTTTGGGCTTTAGGTTTATGTATGCATGGGTTTATCGAGTTTTTCACCTTGAGCCGAGGCTATGGCATTTCGATGGCTTTGTTGATGGGGGCTTTCTATTTTGGTCTTATTTTTTTCAGGCAATACAAATTGAAGCATTTGAGCTATTCCCTAATGTTTTTCTGGTTCGCAATACTTGGTAATCTCACCTTATTGAACATCGCCCTCATTTTTTGCTTTCTTGTAGGTCTTCAGCAAGTGTTGAACTTCCGAAAAAGCCTTTTTAAGATGAAAATAAGCCTGCTTCTCGGCATGTTTATGGTCTTTTCAATCCCCTTGGTGATGCTTTCTTTCAAACTTAAGTCCTTGAACCTCTTGTATTATGGCGAAGGCGAAAGTTTTTGGGAAGTTTCCATTTCATCCTTTAGCCGGATGTATTTCGGAAGTATCAATCCTTTAGCCGATTCCATTTGGGTGTGCTGGTTTATAATCAGCATCTTGCTGTTGTCTGTCTTTGTTTATCGCTTTAAGACTCAAACGTCCAATGAATTTGCCACCATCCTCTTACCCGGGCTATTATTTTTGAATGTTGCAGGCCTTTTTATGATGAAATGGCTTTTAAACATCAATTATCCTTCTGACCGCACGGGAATGCATTTGATTTTACTTCTTTGGCTTTCGATGCTGTTTATTCTCGACAAACTCCATGCCCGCTTTCATTACTTAGCCTATGCTTTTTCGATTTTCTTTTTAGTGCATTTTGTTTTTCATATGAATTTAGGATATACTACTTTATGGAAAGATGAAGGGATTTCGAAAGAATTCTGGAATAAAGTTCATGATCAAACCTCGGACACTAACGGAATAAAGGATCCTACTATAGGCGGCTATCATATGCAATCTCTTCAATGGGCTTGGTATAATTATCAGGAGAAGGATAAGCTTCAAAATCTTCAGTTCGCTGATTATTACAGCAATTACGAGGACTTTATAATGTATGTCAGGGGTGATTTTGATTTAAACAGAAATCTTTATGATTCGGTTTACACCGATCGCTGGTCGAATATAACACTTGCCAAGCGAAAAAGCATTCATCGCACTGTGGATGTTTATCAAAGAACCGATATTAACAGCCCTTCAACTTGCAATGATGAGTTTTTTGGTTTCTACGAAACATCAAGAGCCGACACCCTTGGTGGGCAATGTTTTCTGATTGAAACACAATTTAATTTGCAGACCCTTCGCAAGGCTCCCCGTTTGCATTTAGTTTGTTCGTTGAGTGACAGCGCCGGGGGCAACATCCTCTACAAAAACTCTCCTCTTGAATGGCTTCAGGCTGCTTTTCTCTCGCCCTATGGCACTACTTCTGTTAAGATTTGGATTCCTCATGACGCTAAGGACGCAAAAAAAATGCTTGTTTATTTATGGAACGTGGATAAAATTCCTTTTCAACTGAAGAGGGGGAGCATTAAAATTAGAGTTTCAGACGGCTTTTAGGAAGAAAAGACCCAAGCCCCAAATTTCAAATTCCAAGTCCCAAGGGGGGGATTAGTTTATTTGAAACGGTATTGCAAGACGAAACCGCCCATTTGAAACGTCATAGCGAGGAACTTCACTGCCTAACAGGCAGGGAAGGACGAAGCAATTTCAAAGCCAAAAAGCTGTTTAGACATTTAGTAGTTTAGACATTTAGGTAGAAAAGAGCCAAGCCCCAAATTTCAAATTCCAAGTCCCAAGGGGGGAAGCCGTTTATTTGAAACGGTATTGCAAGACGAAACCGCCCATTTGAAACGTCATAGCGAGGAACTTCACTGCCTAACAGGCAGGGAAGGACTAAGCAATCTCCAACCCAAAAAGCTGTTTAGCTGTTTAGACATTTAGGAAGAAAAGACCCAAGCCCCAAATTTCAAATTCCAAGTCCCAAGGGGGGAAGCAGTTTATTTGAAACGGTATTGCAAGACGAAACCACCCATTTGAAACGTCATAGCGAGGAACTTCACTGCCTAACAGGCAGGGAAGGACGAAGCAATCTCAAAACAAAAAAGCTGTTTAGACATTTAGTAGTTTAGACTTTTAGGAAGAAAAGACCCAAGCCCCAAATTTCAAATTCCAAGTCCCAAGAGGGGAAGCCGTTTATTTGAAACGGTATTGCAAGACGAAACCGCCCATTTGAAACGTCATAGCACGAAGCAATCTCAAAGCCAAAAAGCTGTTTGCAAATTTAATTAGTTGGAAAAATAGAACGCTGATGACGCTGATTCAAGAAACGCTGATTTTTATGATTTAATTGCTGATTTACTCTTGCAAAAATATGATAAAATAAATTCGCTAATTACATCTTTCTCTCACAAGCCTGATATAATATCAATAAACACAAACCCATAAATTATTACTTTGTATCAATCCATTTACCATTTAAGAGTTACCATACAACCCATTTTTAATTCTCCAAATCCCGTCAGGGATGATATATCGGTAAAAAATCATTGTCAATTTTCCATTCTCAATTGTCAATTGAATAAAAGTCTTCTTCCCCTTCCAAACCTTAATAGAAAAGCCAAGGCCTTATTAACCCTAAGCTTATTACCTTCTCTCCTCTCGAAATGCTAATAAGGTTGGAGTTAGGTGTTTTAGTGGTTTTTCTATTAAGGTTTAAATCGTGTTGTTTTGTAACAGAATGCATCTAATAATGATGATAATTGCAAATTATCCTCATCGTAAAAATTCGCCGCTCAGGAGGAGGAAAAAAATGGTGGTTGTCCTCTGAATCCCTACGTAATTAAGTATGACGCTCCGGTTCATAACGATAAAGAAACTCCTTTTATACTATGACTCTTCGGTTCATAACGATAAAGAAACTCTTTTTATACTATGAATTTCCGGTTCATGACGATAAAGAAACTCCTTTTATAGGATGACTCTCCGGTTCATAAGGATAAAGAAACTCCTTTTACACTATGACGCTCCGGTTCATGACGATAAAGAAACTTATTTTATGCTATGATTCAACCAATCACTGTGACAAACAAACTTATTTTTCACTATGATGCTGCTCGTCATAACGACAAACATGTTTATTTTCCCATTTGAAAGCAAAATTTCATCAAAAACCTAATAGGGCAAAATGCTGTGGGTAAACAATAGCTATTCAAAAACAAAATATTGAAGTGATGTATTGAAAAATTTTCAACTACAGAAACAGTGCCAAAACATTAGAAAGATAAATATAATCGGAAATCAGTCTAGCCCATTTTGCACCTGAAATCACCATATCCTTCACCTCAAATCCACCCATTAACCTAATAACTCTTACCCAATCCCCCTATTTTCAATTAAAAATCTGATTTTTGGTCCTTCTTCTTAAAAGCCTAAACTACTACACAGCTTTTTAGGCTTGAGATTGCTTCGTCCTTCTCTGCCTGTTAGGCAGGTTAGTTCCTCGCAATGACGTTTCAAACAAGCCATTTCCCCTTGCATTGAAGTTTCAAGTAAGCGATTTCACCCCTTGGGTCTTGGAATTTGAAATTTGGGACTTGGGACTTGGGACTTTTTCTTCCTAAAAGCCTAAACTACTAAACAGCTAAACAGCTTTTTAGGTTTGAGATTGCTTCGTCCTTCTCTGCCTGTTAGGCAGGTTAGTTCCTCGCAATGACGTTTCAAACCATCATTTGTGGGCTTATAATAAACCCAATTCAAGCATCGCTTCTTCAGAAAGCATATCTTTATCCCAAGGAGGATCGAAAGAAAGTTCGATGTTAACGTTTTTCACTTCTTCAATTGATAATATCTCATTATGAACATCGTTAGGCAACGATTCTGCAACAGGGCAGTTGGGCGAAGTTAGCGTCATTATTATATGGACTTCATTTTCTGGATTGACGCGTATACCATAAATCAGACCCAGATCAAAAATGTTTACAGGAATCTCGGGATCAAATATATCTTTAAGTTTTTCAATTATTTTTGCTTCTAAAGGGCTAGGGTTAAGGATTTCCATGGGACAATATTTTAATTTGTGAATTGAATTTATTAATATAAGATATGGGGTTTTAACCTAATTGTTTTGTTTTAAATGCTAAAGCATAAAGTTTCATTTGCTTAATCATAGAAGTTAGTCCGTTTGAACGGGTAGGACTGAGATGGTCATTGAGGCCAACCTTGCTAATATAGTCCATTTTGGCTTCTAATATTTCATCGGGAGTTCGGCCTGATAGAACTCTAATAAGGAGATTTACAATTCCTTTTGTGATAATTGCATCGCTGTCGGCAGAGAAAATTACTTTTCCCTCAATAAACTCAGCATGCACCCAAACCTTCGATTGACAACCGCTAATAAGAAATTGGTCGGCTTTATATTTCTCGTCAATCATAGGCAAATTCTTGCCTAATTCGATGATGTAGTTATATTTATCCATCCAATCATCGAATTCTTCAAATTCGCTAATGATTTCTTCTTCTATTTCTTTGAGAGTCATATTTCAATATTTAATTTTATTCAACAAAGCTAATCAGATTTTGTTTAAAAGATATTTTTTCTAATTCTACGACTACAGTTGTGAAATTGTAATTGCGTTCTACTTTCTGTTTGTAAATCTTAGAAACACCTTAGGTGATTTCGCGGTTTCGATAATCTATATAGTCATTCATTCGGGGATGATACTCTTCTGTTAATAAAGGAGAGGAAATTAAAAAATCAGCCGTCGAACGATTGCAAGCAGTGGGCACATTATAAACAACTGTTATGCGAAGCAAAGCCTTAACATCCACATCGTGAGGTTGAGAATACATAGGATCCCAGAAAAACACCATTAAATCGATTTCTCCTTCCGAAATCATTGCACCCAATTGTTGATCGCCACCTAAGGGACCCGATTTAAGTTTTTTAACAGGGAAACGAAAGTTATCGTGAGATTGTAATTTTTTTTGAAGCGCTTGTTCTACCATCATACCGGTAGTCCCAGTGCAAATCAATTGATGGTTCAATAATATTTTATAGTTCCAATCGACCCATTCGATGAGGTCCTTTTTTCGGTTGTCGTGCGCTACAAGAGCAATGCGTTTAGATGCTTTCATGTTAATAGTTTTGCGAATTAGTGTAAATATGTTAGTCAGGTGAACTTTTGTGGAATTTTAATGTAAGCTTATCATCTTCAAAAACTGCATAAGAGTTGGATTTAATCCATTCCCCTAAATTAATATATCGTGAAGTGTCATTAAGTTGAACATCCAAAGGCAAATGACGATGTCCAAAAATGAAAAAATCGAAATGTTCATAAGCTAGTTTCTCTTTACAATATTTAATGAGTCTTTCTTTTTCTTCTCCTAAAAAAACTTCATCGGTATTTCCATTGGCAATTCTGCTTCTACTCGAAAAAAACTTTGCTATACGAAAAGCAAAATTTGGATGCAAACGAGCAAAAAGCCATTGGTTTATTTTACTAGCAAATATGGCTTTAATAAACTTATATCCATAATCTTTAGCCCCCAATCCATCGCCATGCCCAATAAAACATCTTTTTCCGTTTAATTCTTTTATTATGGGTTGTTTATGGACTTCAATATTCAGCTCTTCAGTGAAATAATCAAACACCCACATATCGTGGTTGCCAGTAAAATAATGAATTTTAATGCCACTATCAGACAGCTCTGCCAACTTTCCTAACAAGCGGACATATCCTCTAGGTACTACAGAATGATATTCAAACCAAAAATCAAAAATATCACCCAAAAGAAACAACTCTGATGCATCCGTTTTGATTTCATCAAGCCAACCAACGAAACGTTTCTCGCGTTCGAAACTGCTTTTTTTGTTGGGAACACCTAAGTGGCAATCAGAGGCGAAATATATTTTTGAACTCATTATTTTAGCGCTTCTGTTATGGTTTTCTCCAAATCACCAGGCTTAATTCCTTTAGCAATAATTTTCCCACTACGGTCAATTAAAATTAAATAAGGAATGCCTGTGACATTGTATAACTTGGCGACCGGGCTTTCGAAATATAATAAATCGCTCACGTTTTTCCATGTCATTTTGTCTTTTTTAATAGTAGCTTTCCATTCTTTTTCATCTTTATCCATCGAAACGCCTAATATCTCCAAGCCTTTATGGTTATACTTATTATTAAGAGCAATTAACATTCTGTTGAGTTTTCGACAAGGTGCATGAAAACTTGCCCAGAAATCAATTAGCACGACTTTGCCCTTTAAAGAAGATAAGTTGAAAATAGCTCTATTTGTATCAGGGAGTTGAAAGTTGGGTGCCATTGATCCTACACTTAGACTTTTGTCTATAGCATTTTCTTCTTCTATTTTTTTATGAATTCCAATAAGGGATTTATTAAACTCAATAGCATGTGAATTATCAGGATAAGTAGAGATAATAGATTTAGCAAGTTTGTCGAATATTGCAATGTCTTTACGCTCTGAGAAAACATGCGAACTTCCGAAATCTTGATAAATGGCTATTATGCTTGCCAATGAGGTACTATGACTTTCGATAAATTGCTGCATAAACTCTTTATGTTTTGTCCTGATTTGAATATAGGCAGAATCTAATTGTCTCTTGACATCCAAAAAGTTGGGGCGATATTTATTAATGTCGAGTAATTTTCGAAGAGAGTCTACTTTTACATAATTCTCATTAAGCTTATCATTTATTAACTTCATTTCCATTGAACCTTCAGAACCTGAAACCTGATAGTTTTTGCCTAAAGATGCAAATTCGGCATAAAACTCAAGTGTTTCGCCTTTTTGTATCAATAATGAAACATGATTTTTTGCATCTGTACTAAGAAAATAAAACCCAGTTTCATTTGGCTTATAGCGGAAGAAAAAACTCCCATCCTCTTTTAGTTTTACAGAATCTAGAGGAATAACATCTTTAGGGGTAAGCACCTCTAATTTCAGGTAACCCCCTAATGAATTGCTTAATTTTCCTTTGATGACAAAATCGTTTTTGCCAGCCTGTTTACTGTTGCATCCTACAATAGCAAACAATATGAAAACAAAAATAATTGCTTTGGAGAGTAATAAGTTTTTCTTCATTAATTATGTCTTTTTTTCAGGACAAAATTACAGTATAATTTTATAGAAAAGCGTAATAAGCCGTTTTTTGAAAACTTCAAAAGAAAAATTGGGAAGGATTGTGCTTTTTAATTTTGATTTCATTTTGTTTAAATTAGCTAAAGAGAATTATTTAGAATTATTATTCATTTGATTACAAGCATATTTAAGAGTCAATAGGCAATTTAAAAGGCTGGCAAAAATGGTCAGTAAATATATTTCGAAAAATATTTTCGTTGAATTCTTGGAGTTAATAAAAATCCGTTTAAATTTGTCAACGGTGGAAATATTTCCATAATTAATAAAATTGCTTGTGAAAAGAAACGACTTAGGCTTAATTTTTATTTTGATATTGTTGTTATTGCCTTTTTTTATCTTTAGTGATGTGTACAATTTTTACTTTCAATTTAATAAAGACCATGGACTTATTATGGGTTTTATTAAGTTTGCCTTATTGTCAACACTTGGGGAATCCATTGGACTAAGGATTAAGAAAGGGGTCTATAATGAAAAAGGGTTTGGGCTTTTTGCAAAAGCAATTGTGTGGGGTTTTTTAGGTGTCTCTATAGTAGCTGCTTTTTCGATTTTCCGCAATGGAACACCCGCATTTCTTGAATATCTTGGCATACAAGGTTCAAAATTATCTCTTAAAGAGGATTTTTCAGGGATTAAACTCTTAACTGCATTTAGTATCAGTTTTTGTATGAACCTGATATTTGCTCCAGTTATGATGACTTTTCATAAGATTACAGATACTCATATACATAAATGGAATGGGGCGTTAGAAGCTTTTATTCATCCCATCCAATTTGGTGAAATACTAAAAGGAATCGATTGGAAAGTTCAATGGGGATTTGTTTTTGCTAGAACAATTCCTCTGTTTTGGATTCCAGCTCATACCCTTACATTTTTACTTCCTGAAGAATTTCAAGTATTGTTTGCAGCCCTACTGAGTGTATTTTTGGGTATTTTACTTTCCATTGCCATTTTAAAGACGAAAAAATAAATCTTCACTATAACATATAATCAAATGATTGATACTCCCATCCCCCAAGACATTGTTTTAAAAAAAATCGCAGAAAGTAACCTGCCAGCTGTAGGAAAAGCTTCTATTCGTGAAACCAAACGACTGATAGATGAAATTGAAAAAGAAAGTGGCCAGAAATTTATTCGTATGGAAATGGGTGTGCCAGGTATTCCCGCTTCTTATATTGGTGTGAATGCTCAAATTGAAGCTTTAAAAAAAGGAGTTGCAGCAATTTATCCTGACATTGATGGCGTTCCCATTCTGAAAGCTGAAATATCACGTTTCGTTAAACTCTTTTTAGACGTTGATGTGCCTGCATATAACTGTATACCGACTGTTGGTTCAATGCAAGGTGGATTTGCCTGTTTTATGACAGTAAACCGTATTCATAAAGAAAAAAACACGACATTATTTTTAGATCCTGGTTTTCCGGTTCATAAACAACAGTGCAAGGTGTTAGGAGTTCCATTTGAAAGTTTTGACGTGTATAACTACCGCGGGGATAAGCTTAGAGATAAACTCGAATCGTATCTTATAAAAGGAAACATTTCTTCATTACTATATTCGAACCCAAACAATCCTTCATGGATATGTTTTACCGATAAGGAACTGCGTATTATCGCAGAATTGGCCAATAAGTATAATGTAATTGTAATGGAAGACCTTGCTTATTTTTGTATGGACTTCAGGAAGGATTATTCGAAACCTGGAGTACCACCTTATCAGCCTTCAGTTGCAAAATATACAGATAACTTTATTTTATTTATTTCTAGTTCCAAGGCATTTAGCTATGCAGGAGAACGAATCGGAATGATGGTAATTTCAGATAAACTCTTTAATACCTCCTCTCCTGATTTACTTAAATATTATTCGTCAGATATGTTTGGGCGAGCAATGATATTTGGAACGGTATACTCTTTAAGTTCGGGTACTTCTCATTCGGCACAATATGCCCTTGCTGCAATGCTTAAAGCTGCAAATGAAGGAAGTTTCAATTTTGTTGATTCAGTTAAAGAATACGGTGAAAAGGCAATTATTATGAAGAAGATGTTTACCGATAATGGTTTTGAAATTGTTTATGACAAAGATGAAGACTTGGAGTTGGCTGATGGATTTTATTTTACCATTTCATATCCTGGATTTACCGGAGAACAATTGATTGAGAAGTTTTTATATTATGGTATTAGTGCTATTTCTTTAGCAATAACAGGCAGTGAACGTTTAGAGGGTTTAAGAGCATGTGTTTCTTTAGTTGACAGGGGACAATTCCCTACTCTTGAATCTAGGCTTAGGAAATTCAACGAAAACCATCCTCTCAATTCATAATAATTGAAAAAAAACCATATAGTTCCGATTAAAATTGTTTTCTTTGCAGGACTACAAAAACAAATAAAAGTTTAAAACTAAAATATATTACAATGGCTAAAGTAAAAGGAACTCTAGTTATTGATATTGAAAGATGTAAAGGTTGTGAAATATGTATTGGTGCATGTCCAGCTTCTGTCCTTTCAATGTCAAAATTAGTTAACAAAAAAGGATATCGTTATGCCGTAGAAGTAACAGAAGGATGCACTGGTTGTGTGAATTGCGCAATTGTATGTCCTGATGGTGCAATATCGGTTTATAGAGTTAAAACTAACGAATAATCATAAAATATTTCCAACGATGAAAGAATTAAAATTAATGAAAGGGAATGAAGCAATAGCTGAAGCTGCCATTAGGGCAGGAGCAGATGCCTATTTCGGATATCCTATTACACCCCAGTCTGAAATTCTAGAATACTTAATGGCAGAAAAGCCTTGGGAACAAACAGGGATGGTTGTTTTACAAGCTGAAAGCGAAGTGGCAGCTATTAATATGGTTTATGCCGCTGCTGCTTGTGGAAAACGTACTTTAACCTCTTCTTCCAGCCCTGGGATTAGTCTCAAGATGGAAGGTATTTCTTACATTGCAGGATCCGAATTGCCTTGTGTTATTGTTAATGTGGTTCGTGGTGGTCCTGGTTTAGGAACGATACAGCCTTCTCAATCTGATTATTTTCAGGCAACAAAAGGAGGAGGGCATGGAGATTATCGTATGTTGGTATTAGCTCCTGCATCTGTTCAGGAAATGTGCGATTTTGTTCCTCTCGGCTTTGAACTTGCTTTTAAATATCGCAATCCGGTAATGATATTAACCGATGGAGTTATTGGGCAAATGATGGAGAAAGTTGAACTTTTTGAACCTCAAGCTCGCTTAACTCAAGAAGAGATTATTAAAAATACCCCTTGGGCAACTACCGGGAGAACTCCTGATAGAGAAAGAAATATTATTACCTCTCTTTATCTTGACCCATATGTCCAAGAAAAACATGTTTGTGATTTGCGTGACAAATATATCAGAATGGAAGCAGAGGATGTTCGCTTTGAGGAAATTGCGACCGAAGATGCAGAGTATATTTTGGTAGCTTTTGGGTCGAGTGCCCGTATTTGCCAAAAGTCAATTGATATGGCACGTGCAAAAGGAATTAAAGTGGGACTTTTAAGACCAATTACCCTTTTCCCATTTCCATCAGAACGAATTTCTGAATTGGCAGATCAGGTTAAAGGCTTTTTGGTAGTGGAAATGAATTTAGGTCAAATGGTTGAAGATGTTCGTTTAGCAGTAAATGGTAAAAATAAAGTGGAATACTTTGGGCGATTTGGTGGTGTTATCCCCAATCCAGATGAAGTTCTAACAGCTTTGATACAAAAAATAATTGGAGGATAGTAATATGTTAACAAGAGAAGATATAATTAAAGAAGAAAATCTGGTTTATAAAAGAACTAGTTTACTTACACCAAAAGCACTTAGCTATTGTCCAGGATGTGGACATGGAACCGTTCATAGACTTATTATGGAAGTGGTTGAAGAAATGGGTATACAGGCGGAAACTATAGGTATTGCACCTGTAGGTTGTTCTGTTTTAGCTTATGAATTTCTGGAAGTAGATATGCAACAAGCAGCTCATGGTAGAGCTCCAGCTGTTGCAACAGGAGTTAAGCGTGTAATGCCAGAAAAATATGTATTTACTTATCAAGGTGATGGAGATTTAGCTGCAATTGGAACTGCAGAAACTATTCATGCATGCAATAGAGGTGAAAACATTTCGATTTTCTTTGTAAACAATGGAATTTATGGAATGACAGGAGGTCAAATGGCACCAACTACGCTTCCTGGAATGAAAGCATCAACTTGCCCTTACGGAAGAGATGTGAAAATGATGGGAAACCCTCTTAAAATAACTGAACTAGTTGCTCAATTACCAGGTGTAAGATACGTAACACGTCAAGCTGTTCATACACCATCAGCGGTTCGTAAAGCAAAAAAAGCAATCCGCATTGCATTTGAAAATCAGAAGCTTGATAAAGGACTTTCTTTTGTTGAATTTGTTTCGAATTGTAACTCGGGTTGGAAAATGACTCCAGTTCAATCCAATGTATGGATGGAAGAAAATATGTTTCCTTTCTATCCTTTGGGTGACATTAAATTACCTGTTGAATAAATTTTTGAATTAAGCTTTTAAAAAACATTGAAATTATGACAGAAGAAATTATTATAGCTGGATTTGGAGGACAAGGTGTCCTTTCAATGGGGAAAATACTCGCTTATTCAGGCGTTATGCAAAACCAAGAAGTTTCATGGATGCCATCGTATGGGCCTGAAATGAGAGGAGGGACTGCAAATGTCACAGTAATTATAAGCGATGAACGCATTAGTTCTCCAATTGTACATCAATATGATACCGCAATTATCCTCAACCAACAATCGATGGATAAGTTTGAAAGCACTGTTAAACCAGGTGGTTTGTTGGTTTATGACGGCAATGGAATAACTAGACATCCTGAACGTAAAGATATTAACATTTACAGAATAGATGCTAATGATGAAGCGGCAAAATTAGGTATATCAAAAGTGTTTAACATGATTGTACTTGGTGGTTATCTGAAATTAAAGCCTATTATTTTACCTGAGTTTATGCACAAAGGATTAGAGAAATCACTTCCTAAACGTCATCATGGTATGATTCCGGAGAATGAAAAAGCAATTGAAACAGGAAAGAATATTATTTATCCTGTTCATACTCTTTAAAGTTAAAGTATTCAAATAAAAAAACCTTCTTGATTCAAGAAGGTTTTTTTGTTTTTAAAGTTCAATTGTGTGGATTATTGGTAATATTCTTACTTGTTAATAATCAACTTTATGGTTTTCTGATTATTCCCAATGTTTAGTTTTACAAAATAAATACCTGAGGTTAAGCTTTCGGTAGACATATTAATGATTTGATTTCCTACCCCTAATTCTTTGTATGTTTGAATAACAATAAGTTTTTTCCCTAATGAATTATATATTGATGCTTCTACTTTTGCAGACTGATTCATGTTAAATGAAATTTGAACAGCATCCTTTGCAGGGTTAGGATAAATAATCAATTGATTATCCTCATTGGAAGTTTCATTTAGCCCATTTGAAATAATAGCAGGAGGAAATAAGATATAATCCACCCAAGCTTTATCTTCTCCTCCAATTGAAGAGATGTCTTTGCTATAAGTCCACCTAAAAGTATGGTTGCCGAAAATTACAGGATACACAACACGACTCCATGATTGGACTCCTGACCATTCATCAATTTTTACATTATCAATATAAAATTCAAGGAAATCGTAATTTAGTTCGGAAGAAACCTTTTTGTAAAATGAAATACTATCATCGGCTAACACATTCATTGATATTTGTATGGCATTAGATTCGTTGTCTGAAATAGCGCCCGATTGTGCACAATAAACACCCTCGTAAGGAAGAATATTTGATATTGACCAAAGAGAAGTATTCACTTGGGTCCAGCTGAATTTTGTAAAACTTCCTGTTTCCCAATCTTCAGAAACCAAACCAATCATAGTGCTAAATATTTTACTGTTTTGGTAAGGGGTAGATTCAACGTTGTAGTTCAAAGGAAGATAAGTTCCTAATGTAGCAGAACTGCTAACAATGACATTAAATGTTGCACTGCCATCTCCCCCAATTGGAAGATTCCCGACTGGGGACGTTGGATTAGTTATAGTAATCAATGAACTTTGGGTTGACAAGGTCCCAGTTGTGTTTGTTGCTATTGAATGACCGTAATTATGGTTGGTGATTGTTATTGTGGCCGTTTCACCTGGGTCGAGCCTGCCGTTGTGATTTCCATTATCAGCAATTATCATATTTCCTGCGGCCAAAGCTGGAGCATTCAGTTTTACTGTTAATGTGGATATCCAAATATTCCCTAAATTATCCGTCACTTTAATATTAAAAACAACATTGTGTTGATCGGTAATGAAGTTCTTAACCTTAAAAGAAAATGCATTCGACTTGGCAAGGGAATCGTTTTGAGCAATGAAACCCCATGCATGGGTACTGTCAAGAATGCTTACCATGGTATCAGCAGTATATAAAATGGCAGAAACAAGAGTGTCGTTTATGCCATAATTTTTCAGGGTAACATCAAGAGAAATGATTTCATTGAAATCGGCAAGGTGGTTGTTGTTGCCTGTGGGGTCATTTTGAATATGAGATTTATAAACCACATAAGGGCCTGTTGGAGTTTGAATATTTACTGTGCCTATAAAAGGCTGACGATTTTGCTTTGTCATCACTACATCGGCTGAGCCGGGAATATTAAAAGGAAGAATGTTTAGATTGCATATCCCAGTTGAATCAGCGAAATCAGCTCCGTGTAAAATGCCTCCCATTGATACAGCAACATATGCGTATGGTTCGGTAGTAACAGAAAAGGTTGTTGCAGCAAGAGGAATGAATGGAGCATAACTATTGGTTAGGGTAGGAGGAACCGAATAATACACCATTAGAGAAGGGTCGCCCATTAAATGATAGATTTCCCAATAGTAATTCATGCTGCCGGCAGAACCTTGTGTAACGGCTAAATTACCAGCAATCACCATTTGACCTTGGGTTACAAACCAATTTGAATAAGTTTCGCCATGCGAATGAAAAGTCCTGTCGTAAGAGCCTAATGCGGAAGCTAAGTAGGAAGGGTTAGCACTTATGGCTTTAACTCCAACTCCCCAAAAATAATCTTCATCCCAATAGGTGCTGTTCGAACCACCTATATAGCCAATGGCTCCTTTGTTGGTTGCCCTTAATAGGGCTTCGCCAAAGCATTCGGTTTCATCAAATTTATTTGTTAAACAACAATTGCCTACCATTAATGGATATTTATGGCTGTTGGTAAGTCCACTAACATCACTTACCGAGAAACCAGGGCTAGACCAACCGGAAGGAGAGCCGTGTGCAGTGTAATTTGCAAAACCACAACCATTGTTCACATCTTGTATGATTTGAGCTGCTGAAGTTTCAGATGCAGGGTATAAGTAGGTGTGTGAAGTAAGTCCAAAAGTGGAATTGAAATAATTTTGAGTGCCATAATTAATTTGACCATTACCATAAGTAGGAGCCATTCCAGCGTCGACCCCTGCTATCATCACCACTTGATTCAGAAAAGAAGGATCAGGCATGAGGTATTGTTCATATTCTAGGGTTTTGCTGAGTTGTGGAGCCAATTGATCTACATTTTCAGCAGAAAATCTTCCATAATACACTTCGGGTAGGAAATCGCCTGTGTATTCGCAATAGTAAAGGTCAGTTGGATGAGTTCCTGTTGTGCCATCAAAGGAAGGAAGCTGAGCAATGTCGCCAACAAACAAAACAAAAGAAGGAGCAGGGTCGGCAGGAGTTCCTGCATTATATAGCCCTTGCAAATAGGCTTTTATTGAAGTGGTTGTGCTGCCGACAAGTGGATTATTTGTGTAAGCCTCAATTACATTGAACCCCTTTTTGGTTTTCCACTGAATAAAAGGCTGAAGTGTTGCCTGAAACATAGGGTTGGAAACAATAACATATTTGACTGTGGCTTTGGTAATCAAATCTTTTTGCAAAAGAGGTTTATAATTAATCACTGTGGATTGCACTGCATCGAAATAAGGCGAATTGTTTTTCTTCTTGAGTTCGATAGTTGCTGTTTCATCAGCCCCTGAAAAACTAATTTCAACAACCATATTGTGATAAATTAATAAGGAGTTTTTCGCGGGATTGTACTGAAACGGACAAATATTCAAGCGGGCAAGATTGAGCCCTCGCATAATGCCTATTTTGTCAATCTTCACCAAATCTGAATTTAAATAAGCCTGACTTTGATAGGCTTGCGAATTCTTTACTAAATCAACTTCACCCGTAAAGCTTTTGGAAATGGGAGCTTGAGCCGGAAACAAAGGTTGAACGATGCCGAAATCAGCCAACTTAATTTCTTCAGTCGTAAATGAAGTGATTTTATAGCTAATGGTTGCGCCTAGCGGTATTTCTATCAGTGATTTGTTAACAGGTAATAGTGGCATGCCTACTTTTTCAGAAGCTGCATATCCGGGAACCGAAAGGCGGATATGTGACCCTTTTGAAGTATTCACAAGGGTATAATCCAATGTGTTTAATGTGTTCTTAACGATTAGTTTCGAAGAACTGTTTTCTATTATTAATAATTCCTGTTTAGCGGATTTATTGAAATGAATTTCCCCGGCAAAAGAAACAGTAATGATTGAAAATAAAAAGAAAGTAATAACAGATATTAGTAATATTTTTTTCATGATTGTAGTTTTAACAATACAAAGGTAAAAAGAAAATATCAATTACTGATGTTCTGGATAAGAAAATAAGACCTAAGTTTGAAATTACTAAGAGTTAGCCCTCAGTTTTGGCTAATGAATGAAGGATTATTGAAGATGTAAATGAAGGCGTTTTTCTCGTATGGATCAATATTTATAGCGAATCCTGATTTTAAATCTCGTTATTTTGATTTTTTATGCCACTATTTCGATTTGAAATCCGGCTATAAAAATTTTTTATACCGCTATTTCAAGTTAAAATCCTGAAATTTCAAATTTTAATCCCACTATTTTAAGTTGAAATCCCACTATTTCAATTTAAAATCCTAGGATTTTTTCAAAATATTCTAGGATTTCTGCAAAATATTCTAGGATTTCAACTTAAAATTCCAGGATTTCTGCAAAATATTCTAGGATTTCAACTTAAAATTCCAGGATTTCTGCAAAATATTCTAGGATTTCTGCAAAATATTCTAGGATTTCTGCAAAATATTCTAGGATTTCAACTTAAAATCCCAAGATTTTTTCTAAATATCCCAGGATTTTTGCTTTAAATCTTAAGTCTCAAATTTAAAATTTCCTCTATAAAAAATGAATTTAATTAAAGAGAATCAATGCTTTAATCGATCTTCAAAACTGCTAGAAACGCTGACTGTGGTACTTCAACATTGCCTATCTGACGCATACGTTTCTTTCCTTTTTTCTGTTTCTCTAATAATTTACGCTTACGCGTAATATCACCTCCATAGCATTTCGAAGTAACATCTTTCCTGACGGCTTTAATAGTTTCGCGGGCAATTACTTTTGCACCAATAGCCGCTTGAATTGCAATGTCAAATTGATGTCGAGGAATGAGTTCTCTTAATTTGGAACAGATTTTTCTGCCAAAATCATAGGAATTATCGGCATGAATCAAGCAAGAAAGTGCATCAACGGGCTCTCCATTCAGCAAAATATCTAATCGAACTAATTTGGCGGGTTGATAACTCGACTGAAAATAATCGAAAGACGCATAACCTCTCGAAATGCTTTTAAGTTTATCATAAAAATCGAAAACAATTTCACCTAAAGGAAGTTCGAAGGTGATTTCAATTCTATCAGTAGTTAAATAAACCTGATTTTTGAGTATCCCTCTTTTATCAATACAAAGTTTCATTATGGGGCCAACGTACTCCGATTTGGTAATGATTTGAGCTATGATATATGGTTCTTCAATATGATCAATCTTACTTGGGTTTGGCAAGTTCAGTGGATTATGAACATCGATATTTTCGCCTTTTGTAGTAATTACTTTATATGAAACGTTTGGAATTGTGGTAATTACATCCATGTCAAACTCTCTATCAAGCCTTTCTTGAATAATATCCATGTGAAGCAGGCCCAAAAACCCACATCTAAACCCAAAACCTAAAGCAATGGAAGATTCAGGTTCAAAAGTCAATGAAGCGTCGTTCAATTGTAGTTTTTCAATTGAATTTCGGAGTTCTTCATAATCTTCAGCACTAACAGGATATATCCCTGCAAACAACATAGGTTTTACATTTTCGAAACCTTCAATAAAATTGGAGCAAGGATTACTTACATGGGTCACAGTATCACCAACTTTAACTTCTTTTGAAACTTTAATCCCTGAAATAATATAGCCTACATCACCCGCATAAAGCACATCTTTTGCTTCGGGCTTCAATTTTAAAACACCTATCTCATCAGCCCCATATTCTTTTCCTGTAGAAACAAATTTCACCAAATCGTTTTTGTGAATTTGTCCGTTAAAAATTCTAAAGTAGGCAATTATGCCACGAAATGAATTAAAAACTGAATCAAAAATTAAAGCCTGTAAGGGTGCATTTGGATCACCCGAGGGTGCAGGTATTTTATTGATTATTTGATCGATAATAACGGGAATCCCTAAGCCAGATTTAGCGCTGGCTTCAATTATATCTTCTCTTTTGCAGCCTAACAAATCAACAATCTGATCTTTTACTTCTTCGGGCATGGCATTTTCCATGTCCATTTTATTTAATACTGGGATAATCTCCAGATTATTTTCGACAGCCAAATATAAATTTGAAATAGTTTGAGCTTGAATGCCCTGAGTTGCATCAATTACTAACAAGGCGCCTTCACAAGCCGCAATAGAACGTGAAACTTCATAGGAAAAATCCACATGCCCAGGGGTGTCGATGAGGTTGAGAACATAGGGTTTGCCTTTATAGACATATTCCATCTGAATGGCATGACTCTTAATTGTGATACCTCTTTCACGTTCCAGGTCCATGTCGTCGAGCACCTGATCTTGTTGTTCTCTTTCGTTTATTGTTCCGGTGTATTCAAGCAATCGATCGGCAAGAGTGCTTTTGCCATGATCGATGTGAGCAATAATACAAAAATTTCGAATGTTTTCCATATTCTGCAAAATTAATATAAATAATCACATTGAGAGAAGCAACCCTTTGATTATTTTTTTCGTCTTAAGCTTGAATTAAAATATTTATTATAACTTCGCGTGTCAATTTAAAACTGAAAAAATGAAAAACCAATTACTTTATCTAATGATTTTTGTGTTATTAATTCCTTCCTTAAAGGTTTCTGCACAAAGTAATCAAACTAAATTAACTCCCGATAAACGTCTGCAAGAGGTGTTTAGCAAACAAGAGTTGAACGATATGCAAACAAATAAGCCTGAAAGTATCGTCCTCTACAATTACTTAATTGAAAATGCATATTATATTTCCGATAAAGCCGAGGGCCCCATCGAAAACATTAAGTATGTGACCCTCAGAAAAGATTTCGCAATCTATTTTAATGAAGATGTAAATGCGATTTCACCAAAAACATTCAATTACTTAAAGTATAATTTCAAAATTGATAATCTTCATTACATTTCATATTCTCTTGGAAATGGAAAATATTTAGTGTTTTATCCACAAAGTGTAACGACAACAAAATTCAATTCAAATAAAACAAAATAATCAGTCATCATGAAAAGAATAATTTTTGTATTAATAAGTCTTATGTTCATTCAGTCAGGTTTTTCACAAACATATTGGCTGAATAATGGTTTTGTAGATGGACAAACAATCACTACCTGTTCAGGTTTGTTTTACGATGGTGGAGGTTCGGTAAATTATGCTGATAACGAGTATTATACTGTAACATTTCAACCTAGTAGCACAGCACAAAGGGTTAGTTTTTATTTTAACACCTTTAATGTTGATAATTCCGATTCGTTGTGGATATATGATGGAGCAAACACTGCTGCACCCTTAATTCAAACAGGGCAAACAAATCATACTTTCTACAATAACAGCAATTCATTGGTGCTATTTCCCGTTAAAGCAACTCTTGCAAATGTTTCAGGAGCATTAACTTTTAAATTTAAATCGAGTGCGGCTACCAATACTGCAGGATGGGATGCAACTATCACTTGTTATACCCCCTGTCAAATAGTTTTTGCTGGAATTGATTCTGTGTTGACGGATCCTCAACCCGAACATTTTAATCCAGCGGTAACTGATTCGAGTCATTATATAGATATTTGTTTTGGTGAACCTGTTAAGTTTGTAGGAAAAGGCTATTATCCTGAAAACAACTTTGCTTACCAGCAATCAGATGCGAATTGTACTTATATCTGGAATTTTGGGGATGGAACAATAGATTCAATTACTGGTGGGACAATTTTTCATAATTTCACTCAAGTTAGAGGTTATGATATTCAGCTGACTATGCGCGATAATCATGGCTGTTTAAGTACCAATGCAATTAATTATAGAGTTCGAGTTTCAGGGAATCCTATTGCGCATTTAAATGCATTGCCTGATATTTGTAGTATTGACAGTATAATGGTTAAAGTAGGATATGATGCTGGGTCAACTTTTTTAATTACTCCAGTTGGTTCTATTCAGAGTTCAAGTCAACGCTTCGATAGTACTATGTTTATTCCTGATGGACCCAATTGCAACCCATCTAATCCCTGCTACAACACTGATGTAAACTTTAACTGTTTTATTCCTGGGCAAACCATTTCTGCTGCATCTAACATACTATCAGTTTGCGTAAATATTGAACACTCCTTCAATGGAGACCTTAACTTTACTATTATTTGCCCCAATAATCAGCAAGCAATTTTGAAGACTTACTTGGGTTCAGCTCAAACAAATGCAGGAGCTTTCCTTGGGGTTCCTTATGGTGGCGCTAATCACAGTACCTATGACAATGGTTGCCTTCCTGTTGATAATCCATTTGGTGTGGGTTGGAATTATTGTTGGTCGCAAATATATCCTCAGGGAAGTACTATGAATACCCAACCTAGTTCAGGAACAATAGATTCAACAAATACAGTGAATCATACCAATTATTTCACTCCTGACCAATCCTTTACCAGTTTAATTGGCTGTCCTCTTAATGGAACATGGACAATTCGTATTTGTGACCAATGGGGAATCGATAATGGATATATATTTTCATGGGATTTAAATCTTGACCCCAATTTATTACCTACAGGTTGGCAGTACACAGTTCCTATTGATACTGTTATGTGGACAGGCCCTTACATTTTCCCTTTAACGGATACTTCTGCAATTATTAAACCTCCTGTTGGTAACAATTACAACTATACTTTTACTTTAATCGATGCTTTTGGTTGTCAATATGACACTACTTTCCTTGTAAATGTACTTACTCAACCTGTAGTAGACTTAGGTCCTGATACAGCAATATGTACGGGTCAAGTTATTGAATTGAACGGAGGTGGAATTGGTACACTTTATGAATGGTCTACCGGTGCTACAGGTCCTGATTCCATAATATTTATCAATACACCTGATCAGTATTGGGTGATTGCTACAAATACAAACGGTAATGTTTCTTGTGTCGACTCTGATACTATAAATATCTTGGTTCACCCTGCACCTTTATCCGATTTTACTGCTTCGCCCTTGAATGGATGTGAACCTCTTACCACTTCTTTTATCGATAATACGAGTGGAGCCAATACTGCTTTATGGAATTGGGATTTTGGTGATGGAGGCACCTCTACTTTACAAAATCCAACCTATACCTATTTGACTCCGGGAGTGTATAGTGTTTCACTTCATGTGAAAACAGACTTAGGGTGCGAAGATGATGAAATTAAGAATAGTTATATAACCGTATATGATGTCCCTGATGTTAGTTTTATTGCTAGCCCTAACATTGTTGATGTAAATGGCACAATAACGTTTACGGGTATTTGTTCTGTGCCCAATGTTGCTTCATGGGATTGGGATTTTAAAGATGGTAACACCGGAAGTGGTCAGGTTGTTAGCAATACTTTTACGGTTGACGGCACTTATTTAGTTCTATTGACTGTTACCACAACAGAAGGTTGTGTTAAAACATTCAGTATGAACATTACTGTTGAACCAGAATTTGAGTTCCCTAATGTAATTACACCTAATGCAGATAATAACAACGATTATTTTGCAATTAAAGGTTTGTTACCCGAACGTAGCAACACTTTTGTAGTCTATAACCGCTGGGGAAAGAAAATATTCGAGAAAAGTAGTTATGATAATTTGTGGGGTGGAGAAGGTGCAGCCGATGGAGTATATTATTATATCTTTACTTGGCATAGTGCTTCCTTAAACAAAGACCTATCTCACTCGGGTTCGGTGACTATCATTCGATAGACAAGAAAACCCTATAAACAAAAAGAGGCTGCCTTAATTAAGACAGCCTTTTTTGATGTGGCATCGACCGGAATCGAACCAGTGACACAAGGATTTTCAGTCCTCTGCTCTACCTACTGAGCTACGACGCCAACAATAGGCGGCAAAAGTAATAAAATATTTCTGTTATCAAAATAAATAATTCGATTATTCGGAAAAACAGCATTACTTTCGTGGGGTGAGCTCGGAAAAGAAGCCGCTAAATCATTATGTTTTTGAAATATTTACTGTAATTATGGCATGGACATTTATTATTACAGCAGTATTCCCTTTCCTATGCCTGTCTTCATTAGTAGCATATTACAAATTGAGCTGATTGGGTAAATAAGTTTTTGTTTTTTCTGTTCAGGGCATATTATTATTTACTGGAAGGCGAAATTATTTAGATTTTAAATGCTGTAATAAATTATTAGCTCGAAATATCCTTCAGGAAATACTAAATTTGATTAGATATCCATTATTTTCCGTTCGTTTTCAGGGGATTGTTCTTTATTTAATGATGATTTTGTAGGAAAATATATTTTCAAATCAGGGAATTCCACCTTTTAATGCAGAGGAGATGACGGTGTAAGGCAAAAATCATTTTGAATTACAGCAGATTTCATTTAGTGTTTTCTTGAAATATCAATCTTATGCAATCAAAAGGATGTCATTGTGTTTGGTTAAAGAAGTTTTTTGTAACTTTGTGGCACAGCTTTTCAACTTTAAACTTTATAATCAGGGCACAGCCCAATAATCTAAAAAACATAAGGCAGTATGAAAGACAAACCAAAATGGATTCGTAGCGTTTATTTCATTGGAATTATAACACTTATCGTTGGGGCAATCGATCCTTTGGAAGGTTCCATATTAATTATCATGGGCAGCGCCCTTCTTGCCTTAACTACCCATAAAACACACGACAGGCATTGGAAAATATTTCTTATTTCCATGATAATGATAGCTTTTGGTGTTTTCTTTTTGTTCTTTTTATCCTCACTTGGTGGTTTTGGGGGTAGTTCGAAGCTTTCGTGGTGGTGGGGAACGCTTATTTTGCCTTATCCGATAGGATGGCTCACTACTATCATCCTTTTAATTGTCAGAGCCATGAAAAGAAATTGAACCTTCGATGAGATGAAAGCTCGTTTCTCTTGAAAAGGATTTAGCTCAACTTACTTTTTCTTCAAAATAATTCTTATTTTTGTTCTTCCTAAACATTATTCGTCATGAAAAAAAACATTTTCTTTATTTGTCTGACTCTTTTGATGATAAGTCAGTTTGCAAATGCGCAGTATTCAAGTCCTGAGAGCGCGATTTACGATGCAGCCAACAGTCGCTACATAATTTCGAATGCCGGAAACGGGACCTCGGGCGGGAATTTGGTGGTTGTCGACAGAAACACCCTGGCTGTCACTCCTTTTTTGACCAACGGCGTCAATTCTCCCAAAGGGATGTGCATTATCAGCGATACTCTTTTTGTTGCTGATGTTACTTCGGTGAAGGCCATCGGACTTACGAGTGCAAGTGTCCTTGCTACCATAAACATTACGGGAGCCACCTTTCTAAATGATATTGTATATGCAGGGAATGGGTTTATGTATGTTACGGATAATGCCGCAAGCAAGATTTTCAAGATAAACCGCAGTACGTTGCAGGTGACCCCCCTGCCTGACGTGGCATCTGCCGTCATTTCTCCCAATGGCATCATGCTCGACAGCGCAGCCAACCGTTTGCTTTTTGTTTCCTACCGCCTCAATTCGCCAATTCAGTCGATAACCCTTGGCAGCGATGTGATTTCGACCTTTGCCGCAACTACGGTTTCGAATTTAGACGGGATTACCCGTGATGGTTCGGGGAATTATTATGTTTCGAGTTGGGCAACCAATAAAGTCTATCGTTATAACAGCACTTTCTCGGGCTCTCCCACCATAGTTGCTTCGGCAGTTGACGGTCCGGCCGACATCTTTTACAATAAACTCAACGACACTTTGGTTATTCCCTGCTTCAATTCGGCAGATGTGGTGTTTATGAACATGGCAGGCACCGGTATTGAGAATAATGCCTATCAGTTTGATGTTAAGGTCTTCCCTAATCCTGTGAAAAGCACTTTAGATATTGGCTTTCGCTTGAGTGTGGGCGCAAAAGTTTCGATTGCTGTTTTTGATGAAAGGGGCATAAGGATAAAAGACTTGTATAATAAGTATCTCAATGCCAACGAACATCGTTTAAGCTTTAGTATTGAAAGTTTGGGCTTGTCGAAAGGCATATATATTGTGCAATTCGATGCGGGAAACCGGACTATGTCGAAGAAAATTGTGGTGGATTAGAGTTTTTTCTGTCCCTCAAAGATTTCTCAACAAAAAACACCCTGCGCCCTCATCAATACACATTGCTTTTAAGGAATAACTTATTGTATCAGCGGCTAAAAATACCCAAATGAGTTCATTTTTGAACCCTAAGCTTATTAATGCCCCCTTTGTTTGCCTGTAATTGAAGAGATGTTGATCTTAAAAATCGTAACATTTTTTAGTGAAGGGTCGCTATAGCAGAAATCGTCTTTTCCTGAATATTTTTTCATGATAATATTGAGGATATCGGCCTTCTGATGCAAATCGTCGATGAATTCGTTCTGCCCATACAGCATTACGCTTTTATATTTCATTCCCCAACTGCAGGCAACCTTTTCGTTTTGATGATATAATTCGTGGTTGGTACTGAATACGATACATACATTGTTGTTATGAGCCAAAATATCCATCTTTTTCCCCTCTGATCCCGAATGAAGGTAGAGGTAATTCCCGTCGTAACCAAAATTAAAAGGTAAAACATAAGGCTTTTGCTCCTCATCAACCATTGAAACGTAGCAAACATCGCATGCGTTTATCACTGCCGCAAGCTCTTCGGTTTTGTTTATTGGGTAAGAATTCATAATATATATTATCTTTGGATGTTTTTTACAAAATTAACTGAATAAACAATATCAATAATGTTAGGCAAATTAAATTTTCCGGAATTTGAGTTTTCTTTTAGAAAACACAGTGGCAATATTGAGATATTCGACTCTATACGAAAGAAATACGTGAAGAATACTCCTGAAGAATGGGTCAGGCAGCACCTCCTTAGATATCTTGTAGAAGAAAAAAACTATCCCGCCAGCCTGATTGCCGTCGAATTTAGTCTGCAATATAATGGTTTGAAGAAAAGATGCGATGCTTTGGTGTTCAATGCAGAGGCTCAGCCGCTGGTTTTGATTGAATGTAAGGCACCTCACATCCCCATAAATCAGAAAGTGTTGGAACAAATTGCACGTTACAATTTTTCGCTGAACGTCCCTTATTTAGTGATAAGTAATGGAATGAAACATTATATGGTTTCGTGTAATTCTTCCCCATCAGGGAAAAATATTCATTTAATTAAAGAAATTCCTACTTTTGATGCCCTATGATTCGAATTGATTAAAATCTAAATACTGCAACTTATGAAAATAACAAAACTAAGCACAAGACTTCTGCTCACCTTAATGCTCATTTTGAGCCAACAAGGGCTGTTTGCACAGCGCGACCTCCCCGTTTTCGGGAAACAAAACCTAATGAATGGCTTTGAAAAGGACATTTCGGGCGAAATTTTAAACTATTATTCATCATCAGCCTATTTTGCCAAGGATGCCTTGCTCACAAGATGCACCGATGGCAAGAAAACCATTAGTTGGGAAACTGAAAGTCTGCCACAAGTGCTCGATAAGGATTATTATTACTTCTATTGGCTATCGGGACACTCGAGTGGTACCAGCTTTGGGGTGAGTTCTTTCCAACTCAGCATCAACGGGGTAAATTACCTGAAAATCACCATCCAACAAAACCAAAAACCTCCTTTAGTTTGGTCGTTTTCGGGTAAAGATTCGGTGAAAGTGGTTTTCTCGGCCACAAAAACCGATGTGCATAAAGACCTTTTTGGCGATATGTATTTGCGTGTTCCCCGTAAACTCCTCACTGCGGGCAAGCCTTTGAGTCTTTCGATGACAGGAATGGCCGAAAACCGCAACGATTGGTTTATGGTTTTCCGATATCCTTATAAAGAGAAAGCACTCATTACCGCAACTCCTTTCTTAATGAACACCGACAAAGGCATTAAGCAACTTCTTCAGGTTTACATCGATCATATTTATCCAAATGAGAAGAAAATCACCCTCATCATCAATCAAAAGCCAATTGAAGTGGCGGTTAATGAAGGTTTTAACAGTCTTGAAATTCCTTTAGATACCGTGAGCGCCCCCCTTCAGCTTAATACTGTTCTGAAATTGGGGAATAAGGTGGTGTATGAGCTTAGCGTCATGCAAAATCCGGTGATTAGGAGAGAAGTTGACATCATACATCACAGCCATAACGACATTGGTTACTCACATTTTCAGGATGATGTGATGAAAATACAGCAACAGAACATCATGGATGCCTTGGATATGATTGACCGCACGGCAAATTACCCTAAAGGCAGCCGTTTTGTGTGGAATGAAGAGACTCTTTGGCCTGTTGAATACTTTTTTGCCAACGCAAGGGGCAAAGACAAAGCAAGATTCATCGATGCCGTAAAAAATAACAGCATTTGTTTAACATCATTCTATGCAGGCGTGATGACAGGCCTGTGTTCGGCCCCTGAACTTGGCTGGATTAGTGAATATGCAGGCATTTTGAAGAAGAAATATGGCTTTAACATCACCTCTGCCATGTTGAGTGATATTCCGGGTATTAGTTGGAGCACCGTTGATGCCCTTTTGGCCGGCGGATTTAAATATTTATCGAACGGACCCAATTATATTCCCGAAACACCTGACGGGGGCGAGCGAATTGGCTCGATTTATCGCAAGTTAGGCGACAAACCTTTTTATTGGAAATCGACCAAGAGCAACGAAAAAGTCTTACTTTGGACGGCAGGCCTCGGTTATGGCGCCTTTCACGGCATTCCTTTTCCTGAATTGGGCAATAAGATGAAGGAAAAGTTGAGCATTTATATCAATAAACTCGATTCGGCCCAATATCCTTACGATATGATTCAGCTCAGATACACCATTAAGTCGGACAACGGCCCATTGGATACCAATTTAAGCAATTTTGTGCGCGATTGGAACCTAAAATATGTCTCACCTAAGATTATCATCGCCAATGTGGACGATATGATGCAGCGTTTCGAACAAAAATATGGCAAAGATTTGCCTGTTTTGAGTGGCGACTTCACTCCCTACTGGGAAGATGGGGCATATTCAACGGCGGCTGAAGAATGCGAGAACAGAATACTGAGCGACAAAGTTGAGCAACTGCAATTGTTGGCCAACATCAAGCCCGAAAAAACGGTTCAGCCCGAAAACTTCATCGAAGCACGCAAAAATGTGGTGATGTTTCACGAGCACACCTGGGGTGCATGGAATAGTATTTCGGCCCCCGACGATGCTTTCGCCATCAATCAGTGGAACTACAAAAAAGCTTTCATCGATTCGACCAAAAAATACATCGCCCTAATCGAAAAAGTCTTACTTCCCGAAAACCCTAGCCCAAAAACCCTGGTGGTTTACAACACCTTGCCCTATATGCGCTCGGCTTATGTCGAAATTAGCCTCCCAAGCAACATTAAGGGCAATGGAGTGATGGACGAAAACGGTGAATTCAGCTTTATTCAGCATTTGAACAACGGCAATGTTTGTTTTTTGGCGAAAAACGTGGCGGCTTCGGGCAGCAAGAAGTTTACTTTTGTGTCGAGCAAGCGAAAACAAGAAATGCCTATCGACCAATACAGCTATACGATAGACAGCCTCAGCGGCGCTTTGCGACAACTCAAGTATTTAGACAAAGAATGGGTGAATACTGCCGATTTCAAGGGCTTGAATCAGGCATTGTATGTCAAAGGTTTCGACCCTGCCAATCGCACCACCTCTGTTGTGAAAAATATTGAGGAAAGCGAAAACGGCATCATCACAAAAACCATCAAGATAAACTGCAATATGGAGGGAACACATCAAGTTAGCTATCAGATTAGCTTTTATCATGGGCTGAACTACATAAAACTCAGTTGCACAATCGATAAGAAGGCCATCAGAGAAAAAGAAGGCCTGCACATTGTGTTTCCTTTCGACATTTCGGGGCCGCTCGACCGCGTGGGCATCTCCGACACCTTCTTTATACCGGGAAAAAGTCAGATACCCGGGTCTAACAAGGACTTTTTCTCGGTTCAACGCTGGATAGATATCTCGAACGACGACAACGGAGCCACCGTTTGCAGCCCCCAAGCCGCTCTGTTTGAGTTGGGAAGTATCACCGACGAAAGGCCCCTCAACAAAGGCTCGCGTGCATGGAAAGACCGCATATCCATGACCTCCGATTTGTTCCTCTATGCCATGAATAATTATTGGAACACCAATTTCAAGGCCGACCAGGAGGGAAAAGTTACCTTCGATTGCTACATTCAGCTCCACAAAAGGTTTAATTTGAAGGATGCAAGGCAGTTTGGCGAAGAAATGCATTCGCCCCTCATCCCCATGTGGGAATAAGGCCTAACCAAAAAGCCGATTTGCATCAGGATGTGGGACTTCTACAGTGAAAAAATGCTGATGTTTTCCCATTACATTAAGTTGTAAGGCCTCATTAGCCTACTTCAACTGCAAAATATTTTGATATTATTGATATAGAGATTAAAATGTAAGGAAAAGAAAAATTTCATCCAGAACAAGGATGGAATTTTTTTTTGGATGATGGATGTGCTATATAAATATAAGGTGTAGGAAAAAATAATCACAGCAAGGGGGTAAAACACTTCGACATATCGTTTGTAAAACGAGGAAATCATCTTCTAAAACTGGGATGATTTTGCTGATTTTGGCGAGTTCTTCTCCGAGAAGTCGCCATTCTGAATCCAAACTGCCCACTTCTAGCAGAACAACTCGCCATTCTGAATCCAGACTGCCCACTTCTTCTGGAACAACTCGCCATTCTGAACGAGGAATGCCCACTTCTTCTGGAACAACTCGCCATTCTGAATTTAGGAATGGCGAGTTCTTCCTCCCTTTTTGATGGATTTTGACCCAAAAACGGCTTTTCTAGCAGCACATTTCTTCAGTATTTTATTTATATATCACACAATATCAGTATATAATAAAAATACAGAGAGGTTTTGGGCCTTTAATTGGGTATTTATGGCATAAGCAGAACCCCTTTGAAGAGTTTTTTATGCCTCAAAATTTATTTTCACTTCACTTCATCCACAAAAAATAAACCAAAATTCACATTCGCAAGCAAACCCAAATGGGGCTACAGAAATTTCATCCTAAACCTTCGCCCAAGTGTAACATATCAGAGATGAAGTCATTTTTCTTGAACAATTATTGCGCTTAAGCATAGTTTTGGGCACGAATAGGGCAGCATTTTCGATAAATCGCCATCAATTTGAAAAAAATCAAATAAAATTCAAGGTTCAAGCAACTTTTTAAGCGTTTTGTGTGTCTATGAAAAAAAGACCTTTACTAACACAATAAGCAAATTTAAAAAGCGTTACTATAGTAACTAAACAACACAAATCATGAAAAATTTAAAAAGCTATCTAATTGCATTTGCAATGCTCTTTGCCATGGGAAGTTTAATGTTTTCATCCTGTAAGAAAACCACTGAGGACAAAACAGCCAACTATCGTGCTGCACAAGACAATTCAACGGCCGAAGCAACCTTCAACCGTTCTTACAGTCAAATTTCAAAAGCCCTGCGTCAGGTGGGTTCGAAAAGCGTAAATGATACTATTGTAGGCTGTCCAACCCTTTATATCACAGGAGCTTGGCCCGACAAAATTGTAACCCTCGATTTTGGCGCAAGTTGCACAGGCGACGACGGCGTTGTGAGAAGAGGTAAGATAATATCGCATGCCACCGGCCTCTATGTCGATTCAAATTCTACAATTACTTCTACTTTCGATAATTATTTCGAGAACATTAATGGCGTCGACCATCAAATTCAGGGCACACAAGTGATTAAGAACTTAGGTCATAACAGTCTTGGGCACCCTTACTTCTCTGTTGACGTGCAAAATGCCAGCATTTCCTACACCGAAGGCACAATTCATTGGACCTCACAACGTCAGAACGAATGGACAGCGGGGTATGATACTTATATGAATCCTTTCGACGACGAATATTATGTAACCGGCACCGCAAATGGCACCGACATTAGCGGAGCAGCCTTCAGCGTAAACATTACCTCCCCTCTCTATTGCAAACTTTGCCTAAATATCTATCGTTGGATTATTGCCTCAGGCAAATTAGACATTGTGAATGCAGGATATCCTAATATTACGGTGGATTATGGCGATGGTTCATGCGATTTAATCGTCTATGTAACCGTTATGGGGACTACCTATACCTATGTTTTAGGATAGAAAAAAAAATACCGCTTTTTGTGGGCAAAAGGCCACGAAATGCTCAACCTACAAAAAGAAAGTTCTTAAATTCTGCTCAAAAAACTGCTTAAATAAGCCGTTTTTCGGAATAAAAAATATTTATAGCCACCAATTCTGCTGATTATTTAAACTAATAAAAAGATAATCAGCGAATAGGTGGCTTTCATTTTGGGTGTTTTTTGTTGGATGATGGAAGTTTTAGGCCCAAAATCCCATACAATAAGCTGATATTTTTGTTTTTATAAGGATAAAACCCGAAAAACAGCTTGCCCCATCAATGCTATAATCAATACGATAGGCATTTGCCTGAATTATTATCTTAGTTCGAGCTCAAATATTAGTACTTTTGCGCGATTTTTCAACCATATATATGTTAGTAAGCGAAATAAGACAGGCCGGAGCCGAGGATATTGATTTTCTTATCGAAGCCATCATCGAAGCCGAAAAAAGCGGCTCAGAAATGATAAGCTATTGCGGCATCTTTGGCCTGAGCCAAGCCGAACTAATAGAACTCATGCGCAAAATGCTGGCCGAAGACCTCGAAGGTCAGCAACTCTGCATTTCGGGCTTTGCCATTGCTTGCGTCGATGGGGAAGCTGTGGCTACTTGCTGTTCGTGGATAGAAGGAACGTATGGAATTTCCTCTTCTATCATCACCGGCAGCCTGCTTGGCGAATACCTTCCGGCGGCTAACTTCAAAGAAGGGCTCTCGAAAAACGAAATCATGAAAGGAATTCACATCGAACGCACAAAAGGCTGCCTGCAAATCGAGTCGGTATACACCCTTGCGGCATTTCGTGGGAAAGGTTTGATAAGAAAACTCATACAACATCATGCACTTCAGGCCCAAGCCCCCGCGGTTGAAATCATTTTGGCACAAACCAACGAAAATGCCTTGGCGGCCTATCAAAAAATGGGCTTTAGCCTGAAACATAAAGTCACCGGCGACGAGGCTTTATTACAATTTTTACCCTCAAACAGCCGTTTACAGTTAACCTCACCCTTACATCTGCTTAAATAACATGGACGAAATAAAAAAAAGATTGAACCCCATCTTCGGGAAGGTGTTTAAAGACACCAGCATAGTGGTTTCGGAAGACACCACCTCAAACGACATCGAAAATTGGTCGTCGCTCAACCACATGGATCTAATTCATGCCGTGGAAAGCGAATTCCATATAAAATTCAACCTTAGAGAAGTCATAAGGATGGACAACGTGGGCGACTTAATCAAAACCATACAGTCGAAAGCCCTTTAGTGCGCCAATAAAGCCCGATGAAAGGAAAAGCCTTCGAAATTGTTTCTGTCATATTGCTGTTCGATGCCCTGGTAGTGGCAACGGTTCTGCTATTTAGCGCCTATGTGCCCGACGGAAGCCCTCTTAGGTTCATGAAATGGGAAACTTTGTTGAATTTAGGGAAAGTAAACCAAAACCAAATGGCCGATAGCCTCATCAATAAGTATGAAGATGAAGATTCGGTGAGCGTTTCTGCCCAATTCAGCCTCAAAAAACTGGAAGAACTGAAACGAAAAAAAGGCGAATCCTTTATTTTCAACCCCGATACCCTCGGTTCTTCCTATTTAGATAGCTTCTTTGTGGCCTTAGGCGATAGCCTTCATCCAAAATCACTCCGCATTGCCCACTATGGCGACTCCCAATTGGAAGGCGACCGGGTTAGCTGCTTCATCAGAAAGAAATTTCAACAGAAATTTGGGGGTTATGGGCTGGGTTTCGTTCCTCTCTGCGACATTGCCACCAGTGTCGACTACAGCATCGCCTCCAGCGACAACTGGATACGATATACGGTATTCCATAATCGCTATAAAGGTGGATATTATGGACTTTCGGGAACAGTATTCCGCTTTAGCAAATATATTATAGACCATTCCGAAGAAAAAGACACCACCGTAAATCAAACAATCTACGATTCGAGTAGTAAAAGTGGGAAAATTGTAGCCTTTCACAACGCTTGGGTCTCCTATCATTTCCAAACTTCCTACAAAACGATCACCCTCATGTATGGAAATGCTAAAACTCCCTGCCTGATTAATGTCTATGACACCAAAACTTCCGAAATAATATTGAGGGATACCCTTGCTGCCTCCTTTGAGTTTAACCTTCACGAACTAAAGCTTCCCACTAACCCATTGGCCATTAAAATTGAATTCATTTCGGGCATAAGCCCCGATTTTTATGGACTCTTATTCGACGGAGATAAGGGTGTTCAGGTGGACAACTACGCAATTCGTGGCCATTCAGGCGATGGTTTGATGAACATTCAGCCTGATTTTCTGGCAAAACAAATTCAAGACCTGCACACCAAGCTGGTTTTGTTTCAATATGGGGCCAATGTGGTGCCTTACATAAAAAACGAAAAAGATTGTAAGAATCTCGAGCAAATATATTATAAACTTTTCATGCGATATAAGGCCAAAGCCCCCGAAACCTCAGTGCTGGTGATAGGAGCAGGCGATATGGCAAGAAGTATTGATGGAAAGTACGAATCTTACCCCATGTTGTCCGAAATACGTGATGCGCAGAAGCGAGCAGCCCTCAAAGCGGGTTGTGCATTTTGGGATTTATATGAAATTATGGGGGGAGAAGATGCCATTTTAACCTGGACAGAAAAAGGTCTGGCTTCCTATGATGGTCATTTGACCCCTAAAGGCCAAAAAATGATTAGTGAGAAACTCTTTAATGCTTTAATGGTGGAGTATAACTTGTATTTATTCCGCAAAAAGCACAATTCATGAAGCAAATAAATATTGTCCTACTGATGATGGCGTTTTTTTTAATGGCTTTTACGCCCTTTAAAAATAATACAGCCCTTCCTATTAATAAGGATTCCCTCTCTCAGTTAACTTATATTGAGAAACAAAAAGCATATACCCACGAATTCCCCTTTATTCAATATAATAAGAACTATATCGAGTGGAATAATCCCACTTCCATCTCACATTTCTTTAAACAACTGCAGCAAGTGGGCAGTAAGCGGGTGAAAATCCTGCACATTGGCGACTCACACCTGCAAGCCGACATATTTACGGGTCGTTTACGCAACAAATTGCAGGAAACATTTGGTTATGGTGGCCGGGGAATGGTCTTTCCCTATAAAGCTGCAAAAACCCATGCTGCTTATGACTATCGAACCTTCTGCGAAGGCAAATGGGAATACTCAAGAAATGTCATGCAGGAAGAAAAACCTCTTGACATGGGAATAAGTGGTGTCACCATTCGAACCTACGACTCAACGGCGTCCTTTAAAATAGTCTTTCATCAGGGAACCATAAGGAGCGATTTTAAAACGATCAAAATATACCTGAAGAAATGCCCCGAAAGCTTTCAATTAAAGATGAAAAGCTACTCAACTGACATTCCTATTTACTTAGAAACCGACACCTTTAATAGTAAGCCCTACGTTCAAATCAATTTACCCTCTGCCTGCGATACCATTGAAGTTTTCGTAAATAAAACCGATTCCACACAGCGCTATTTCGAGTGTTATGGACTTTTAATTGAGAGTGATGAAGCAGGAGGAATACTATATAATAGTGTGGGAATAAATGGTGCAGGATACAAAAGCATCTTACGGCAATCGCTTATGGGGAGTCAACTCGCGGAACTCAAGCCCGATTTGGTAATTATTGACCTTGGTGCTAACGATTTTTACAGAAAAACCTTCAACACCCCTGAATTGGAAGATAATTTGAAGAAAATTATTAAAACTATTAAGGATGCTTCTCCCGAAACCTCCATAATTGTCACTAACTCTCAGGATATTTATTATCGAAAGAAAGAAATTACAAGCTGTAAGGCCTTTTCTGAACTCACTCGCAAGATAGCGTTAGAAAATGATTGTGCTTTTTACGACTATTACGCTATAAGTGGTGGGCAATTCTCGATGTTGAAATGGCTTAAAATTCATTTTGCTAAACGCGATAAGGTTCATTTGACCTTCGAAGGCTATTATCTTAAAGCAGAGTTGTGGTATAATGCCCTTTTGAACTCCTATTCCGAATATCTAAAGGCCAAGGGAGCTTCTTCTCTCTTAACTGAAACTAGGATGCCAATTGATAGCATCCCCTTCTTAAATAAGGAAGATAAAACCATTTCAAATGAAAATACATTTGAAAAAAAGGAAGAACCCTCTTCGAATCCTGTTGGAACCAATACTGTGTATGTCGTTAAAAAGGGAGATACCCCTTCGTCAATTGCAGAGAAATTTGCCATAACGGTGAAACAAATCAGCAAATGGAATCACCTGAAGAAAAACAAGATAAAGATTGGGCAAAAGCTTAATCTCTTTACAAATGAGCTAAATGTAAATTCCACCACAAAAACACCTTCACCCAAAACAAAGGCAACTTCCCCAAGCAAAAATGTTTACTCTGTTGTTTCCGGGGACAATCTTTCTGGCATTGCAAAGAAATTCAGCACCACTGCAGAGGCATTACGGAAACTTAATAAACTAAAGGACGATAAATTGCACCCTGGTGATAAACTGAAAGTGAAGTAAAAGAAAATGGAGACACTATTTGATATATTTGGCTTTCAGGCGAACAATCCATTGCAGTTGATTTCGATAATGTTTGTATTATTGTTTTCAGGATTCTACATATTATATGCCTTTTATGCTGATAATATTAAGGTAAGGAATATACTTTTATTGCTTTTTAGCTTGTTTTTCTATTATAAGATGGGAGAAGCATTTGTGCTGCTCCTTATTTTCATGGCTTCCTCCGATTTTTTCATTGGAAAGGCTATGGCGAAATCACAAAATATAAAGAAGCGAAGGTTTCTGCTTATATCGTCATTAGTAATTAATATTAGTTGTTTAGCTTTCTTCAAATACTTGAACTTTATTTTGCAAAGTTGGTGGGGATTCTTCTATAACGAGCCTTCACCCTTCTTGCTTAATATAGTTCAGCCTATTGGGATATCATTTTATATGTTTAAAACCCTAACATATATCTTCGACATATATTATGGTAGCATTGATGTCCCGGAAAAGAAATATACTAACTATCTTTTATATGTTTCCTTCTTTCCAAACATAATTGCTGGCCCTATTACAAAGGCAAGAGACTTATT
The DNA here is from genome assembly GCA_903922465.1 of uncultured bacterium. Classification (GTDB taxonomy): domain Bacteria; phylum Bacteroidota; class Bacteroidia; order Bacteroidales; family CAIXTV01; genus CAIXTV01. Next base: position 13,546 of record CAIXTV010000130.1, on the reverse strand, counting down.
ACCTCAATTTAATCAGCCAACAAAGATCACCGAAATGAATGTAAATAGGGGATTCTTTCTGATTATCATGGGAGCGTTTAAAAAGGTGTGCGTTGCCGACTTTATAGCGGTCAACTTTGTCAACAGAGTGTATGATTCCCCGACGCTTTTCACCGGATTTGAGAATTTAATGGCCGCCTATGGTGCAACTCTGCAGATTTATTGCGATTTTGCAGGTTACACAGACATAGTATTAGGGATAGCCTTATTATTAGGTTTTAGTTTTCAGCATAATTTCAATCAACCTTTTATTGCACAGAATATTACTGATTTTTGGAAACGTTGGCATATTACACTTTCCCGCTGGCTGAATGAATATCTATTTTATCCTTTGTCATTTAGTTTCCGTTCATTCTCAATCTTTGGAACTATGCTTGCAGTAATGCTCACTTTTATTATTTCCGGGATATGGCATGGACCAAAATGGACCTATATCTTGTGGGGAAGCGCTCATGGAGTGGCACTTGCATGGGATATAGCCTCCCAATCGATAAGAGGGAAAATAAAAAACTTTGTTCCAAAAACGCTATACAAATTCATGAGTATATTTCTAACATTTCATTTTATAGTATTCTCAGTAATACTATTTAAATCAGGAAATATGAGTATGGCTGTTGATTCTTATCGGATGATTTTTTATAAAACAGATTTTTCTGTTGCAGGTCAATGGATAAATTTATATTTGTACCCATTTCTTGTCATGTTACTTGGATTTATTCTTCATTTTTTGCCTCTAAAGTTAAATTCTGGAGCATTTAATATCTTTTCTAGCATGCATTGGAGTGTAAAATCAGTTGTTTTCTTCTTTTTAATATTTATTATATATCAATTTTATAGTGCCGAATCGCAAGCTTTTATTTACCTTTCTTTCTAATGATATCAAGGCTTTTAGAAGAATTCAACAGGATTTAAGTACTGTCAAATTTCAACTAAAACTGACCTAATGAAAAAAACTTTTCTTTAACACGGAAAAAAAATATAAATTTGTATTGAAAGAATACTTCACAAAAAATTATCTTTGCATGCTTTTAAAAACTAATTGATGGAAAACATAACTTATAATACCAAAACAATACACGAAGTACTTAAAAATGTTTTTGGGTTTGATCATTTCAAGGGCAGCCAGGAAGCTGTCATTCTCAACTTATTGGAGGGGAAGGATGCCTTTGTCATAATGCCAACAGGGGGAGGTAAATCTCTTTGCTATCAGTTGCCGGCATTAATGAAAGAGGGTACTGCTATAATCATTTCACCTTTGATTGCCTTAATGAAAAACCAAGTGGATGCAATCAGAAACTTTGGTGCCGAGCTGGGAATAGCACATTTTTTAAATTCTTCACTTTCAAAAGGTGAAATAGCACATGTGAAAAGTGAGCTAACAAGTGGGAAAACAAAACTGCTTTATGTAGCGCCTGAATCCTTAACAAAAGAAGAGAATATTGAATTTTTCAGAGAAATTAAAATTTCTTTCTTTGCTATTGATGAAGCACATTGTATTTCAGAATGGGGACACGATTTCAGACCTGAATATAGACGAATTCGTCCAATTATCCAGGCAATTGGGCATGATGTACCTGTTATTGCACTTACAGCAACGGCTACTCCTAAGGTTCAGCAAGATATTTTAAAAAATCTGAATATGTCTGAAGCAACTGTTTTTAAAGCTTCTTTTAACCGACCCAATTTATATTACGAAGTACGACCAAAAAACACAGATGTTGTAAAAGACATTATCAAATACATAAAACACCATGCTGGTAAATCAGGTATAATATACTGCTTAAGCCGGAAAAAGGTGGAAGAGGTAGCTGAATCTCTTGTTGTGAATGGAATTAGGGCCTTACCTTATCATGCAGGCTTAGATTCTCTCACCCGAATAACAAATCAGGATAAATTTCTAATGGAAGAAGTTGAAGTTATTGTTGCTACCATTGCATTTGGTATGGGCATTGACAAACCTGACGTTCGTTTTGTAATACATCACGAAGTGCCTAAAAGTCTTGAAGGCTATTATCAGGAGACAGGTCGTTCAGGTAGGGATGATGGCGAGGGGAATTGCATCGCATACTTTAGTCTTGACGACATCGATAAATTAGATAAGTTCAACAAAGACAAACATGTTTCGGAACAGGAAATTTCGCGACAACTGCTTGATGAAGTCGTCTCATATTGCGAATCGACTATTTGTCGCAGGAAACAACTTTTACATTATTTTGGTGAAAGTTATGAAGAAGAGAATTGCAATTCGTGTGATAATTGCCTTCATCCAAAAACTAAGTTTGATGCAAAAGAAGACATCCTACTTGTACTAGAAACCGTTCAGGATGTGAAGCAATTGTTTAAATCGAAACATCTTGTTCATATTCTTACGGGTAAAGCTACTTCTCAGATTAAACAATATAAACACCACAAGCTAAGAACCTTTGCAAAGGGTGACGATAAAAGTGAAAGATTTTGGAATGGGGCTATTAGGCAAATGATAATTGCCGGTCTTATTTTAAAAGATATTGAAAGCTATGGAATTCTGAAGCTAACCAAAGAAGGCATTAGATATCTTAAAAAACCTTTTTCGATAATGTTTACCAAAGACCATGATCCTGAAGGTTCTGATGATGAGGAATTTTTCAGTGAAATGGGCGCAGGTTCAAGCAAATCGGGGGCTTCTGACAAAGCATTGTTTTCGATGTTGAAAGACCTTAGAAAAGTTATAGCCAGAAAAGAAAATCTTCCTCCTTTTGTGATTTTCCAAGATCCTTCTTTAGAAGATATGGCTATTCATTATCCAATTACAAATGAAGAACTCAATCAGATTACGGGTGTTGGCACAGGAAAAGCACATAAATACGGCAAACCTTTTATTGATTTAATTGCCAAATATGTTGAGGAAAATGAAATTTCACGTCCGTTGGATTTCGTTGTTAAATCGGTTATCAATAAATCGGGTCTTAAGGTTTATATTATTCAAAACATTGATCGTAAAATAAATCTGGAAGATATTGCTGTTGCTAAATCATTAACTCTAAAAGATTTAATAACTGAAATTGAAAGTATAGTTGCTTCAGGAACCAAAATAGATTTAAATTATTATCTGGAAGAATTTGTTGATCCTTATCATCAGGAAGAAATTTTCGATTATTTCAGAGAAGCTGAATCTGATTCTATTTTAGATGCCCTTAGGGTGCTTGGAGAAGATGAATTTTCGGAAGATGAAGTGCGTTTACTCCGTATTAAATTTATGTCGGAACTCGGAAACTAGTAATCAATCAAATTATGGAAGATATTAACATGCAGGATGAAATTCCTATTAATTCCTCAATCGAAATTGAAACCTTGAATCGCTTAAGCAAACAATTGCGTTTAAGTTTAATCTTTAATGGGGTTCTTTTGTTTGCGGTGCTTATTCTTTATATTTTCTTTTTCAGGACTGTGAAAGATAACTCTTCGTCGAGTGCAACATCCTCAGGTGGAATTGGAAATAACAATATCGCTTATGTGAATTCAGATACCCTTATCGAGAATTATGATATGGTGAAGGAACTCAAGACTGATCTTGAAAAGAAAAAAGTGATACTCGAAGCTGAAGTTACTTCTAAACAACAGAGTTTTGAGGCTAAGGTGAAAAACTATCAGGATAATCTTCTGAAAAAAAGAATAAGCGACGAACAAGCTAAAAACGCTGAAAGCAAGCTTATGAAGGAGCGTCAGGATATTATGGAACTCAGCGATAAATACACCCATTTGTTGGGTCAGCAAGAACTTGAAATGAACTACAGAGTGCAGGATAGCATTATCAATATTGTTCATCGTATGAACAATAGTAAGAAATACGATTTCATTCTTGGGTTTTCAAAAGGGGGTGGTATTTTGTTTGCAAACGAAAAGCACAACATTACCAAAGATGTGTTGAAACAACTTAACGAAGAATATAAAAAGAAATAATTCTCTTGCTTCTTACCTTATGCATAAACCTTTAAATCGCTTACTTGCCCTATTAATTCTGGTTTTTCTATTTTCTTGCGCCGAAAAATTTAAGAAAGTAACCAAGGAAGCTTTCCCGGATGGCAAACCCAAACTGGAGCAATACTTTTCGACCGACGGGAAAGAAACATTGATTAAGGAAATTGAATATCATCCTAACCAAAAGAAGAAAATGGAAGGTGGTTTTTCTAATCAGCAACGCGATGGACTTTGGACTGCCTGGTTTGATGATGGTAAAAAGTGGAGCGAAGGTTATTTTAAGAACGGACAAAACGATAGCATACGCAGCGTTTGGCACCCGAATGGAAATACATATTATATAGGTCACTATAAAGAGGGCAAGAAAATCGGCATTTGGAAATTCTGGGATGAAGCCGGAAAACTCACCAAAGAAGTTGATTTTGATAAAATGCCTGAGGATACTCTGGGGATTAGATAGAACTTACGAAGTGCCTTTGCAAATTGAATCTGACAGATTCTGTAATTTGCAACTTATCATACAATATCGAAATTAAATTTATATCTTTGTAATTCATTTTGCAAAGACTATACCCTTTTGTATAAGAATATTCTTATAAACAAAATTAAGTTTAATAATGACCGGCTATAAATTAATATTAACCCACAATTGCATACCCATTAATATTAATGATTGTATTTGCAAAGCCTTGCCCAAAACCGGATTTGCGATTGCCGATGGTAGTATTGCCGGTACTACCATCGGATAAAGATTTTTCTTAAATCTTTTTACGACAAATACCCTTACTCTTATCAATTCTAAATTTATATATCATGAAAAAATTAATACTCTTATTCTGCCTATCAATGCTTTTAACTCCTGTTTTTGCTCAGAATTTAATCCCTAATGGTGATTTTGAGCAGGGAATAGATACTTCTACTAATACATTTTTGTATATATTAAGCTATGATTGTGTTATTAATGTAAATCCTATTGTGGTCGGATGTGATTATTGGACAGCTGAAGGTGAATCGGACAGATTTGTATATGGTTCTCCTTTTTTTAATTGCTATGACAATATTATTTCTCATTCGGGGACATCACATATTGAATTTAATGGAAATGATGGAGCATATACAACATTAATTAATTCTATAATTGCAGGACATAAATATAAACTTGAATATTTTGTTTGCTTAGATTCTTTATGGTTTGCTTATTGGATGCAACAAGGTGGATTTTCACCTCAAACAGGAATTATATTTACTTTTAATAATGGTGGAAATACTTTTAATTCCCCATTAATTACTTATACTGGATATGGAGATTGGAGGAAATATGATACAATTTTCACAGCACAAGCTAATTCAACGGAATTTAAATTTCATGGGAATAATCAAAGTCCACTTCCAATTTATATTGATGATATTTCTCTACAGGAAGATACAAGTACTTCAATAAAAGAAAATTCATTTAATTGTATTTCTTTCATAATAATCTTAAATCCAGACAATAATATACTTTCTGTTACAATAAATGACAATTTAAAACATACAATTATTATCTTCAATTCGCTTGGTCAGGTTATTTTTCACACTATTATGATAAAAGAAATTACAGAAATACCAATGGTTAATCAAAATTCAGGAATATACTATATTTCAATTTATTCAAAAAATTCAATATTTACAAAAAAAATTATTTTAAACAAAAACATTTAATAATATGAAAAAATCATTTATTAGGGGATTAATTATTATTGCAATAATTACCCTGCAATATAATCTCGTTATAGCACAATGGAATTATACTAATTTGTCTGGCGATAATGTTTTAATTACTTCCAATACACCAACTGTTCATGCTATTGGAATTGGTCCATTTTCAACAGCATTACAAGCAGCTTTGCATGTTAATGCTAATATTTTACCTACAGCATTTAATTTTCCTCCTGGTCAACTAATCCGCACAGATGGGCCTTCAAATGTACAAAACTCCTGGCGGTTATGGACAGGTGGGCAGCCTAATGGTCCAAATCCTGCAGAAATAGGGAAAATATGCAACTTCGGAAATATTGTTGGCGACGATCATTATAATTTTTCCATTCAATCGTCTACCAGAGATATGACATTTCATACTCCACCCTATCCTTTTTTGAATAATAATGAGTATGCTTATGAGCGTATGCGCATCGTTGGTCCGTCACGTTGGGTAAATTCTTCAAATTATTTTTCACGCGAAGGCAATGTTGGCATAGGTACAGCAAGTGTCTTTAAAACCCGAAAAGCCAAGCCTGAGATTGCCGATGGTGGTATTGCCAATACTGCCATCGGTAATAGCATTATTAATAATGCTTTAAAAGGCAAAAATTATTTCTTTTATTAATTCTAACTTTAAATCATGAAAAAAATAATACTTTTAATTTGCATAATATTACTTATATCCCCAATTATTGCACAGAACTTAATTCCTAATGGTGATTTTGAATTAGGACCAGATAGTACGTCTGCAGGATGGACTAATGGTGTTGATATTACATGTATAATGATTGGAACTGTTTTAGGTCCAGATTTTTGGAGCGTTGTATCTGGTACTCCTGATAGATTAGTTGGTAACATTGTACCATGTTGGGATAATCATATGGCATCATCAGGAAAGGCTTATATTGATTTTGTAAATTTTGATGCAGGCAAAACGACTTTGACTTCTCCATTAATAAAGGATTCTGTTTATAAACTTAGTTATTTATATTCTTTACAAACATTCAGAGGCAATTCAAATCAGCCATCTCGTTTATGTTTTAAATTTTCAAATGTAAATGACACATTGTATTCACCATTAATTAATGATACTATATGGAGGTATGCAGACACTATTTTTATTGCTTCGAATAATTCTTTGGAAATTACAATTTATAATAACAAATTTGGTCAATCGGGTGCAAATATTGATAATATAAAACTTGAAAAAATTTCATGGGATGGGTTAAATTATTTTGAATTTTCGAAATATATCAACATATATCCTAATCCCGCAAAAGATAACATTACTATTAGAAATATTAATGGTGAAAATTCTTATCTGCAAATCCTTAATATATTTGGGAAAATTGTACTTGAAAAACATATTCTTTCTTCGGATGAAAATATTGATATATCATATCTGTCATCTGGAATTTATTTAATCATTATATCAAAAAACAAAAAAACGTATAAACAAAAACTTTTTATAATAAAATAAAATTATGAAATCAGATTTTAAAATAGCAATTATTGTGACTATTGTTGCAATTTGCACAGCCATTAATTCAAGTTATGGTCAATTTAATCAACCAATACTTAGCAGTAATGTTTGTGGTATAACAAATTCTACTGTAACAACTATAGGTATTGGTAATTTTACTTCATCACCTCTTTCAGCTCTACATGTTAATTCAAATCTTATACCTAATTCATCAATATTTAACATTGGTGAAGTCTTCCGCACCGATGGACCTTCAAATGTATTAAACTCCTGGCGTCTTTGGACAGGAGGTCAAACAGACGTATCTACCCCAAGTGAAAAAGGTATGATTTTCTGCTATGGTGCTAATTCAGTTCATCCTGAGGATACTTTAAATTTTTCCATACAAGCATCTACTCGTGATATGACTTTTCATACAATGCCTTTAATGCCTTATACGGTAATTGCAAAAGAACGAATGCGCATTGTTGGACCACAACGCTGGGTAAACTCTTCAAATTATATTTCACGCGAGGGTAATGTTGGCATAGGCACAATTAGTGTCTTTAAAACCCGAAAAGCCAAGCCGGCGATTGCCGATAGTGGCATTGTTGTAACCACTATCGGCAAGGGCATTATTCTTAATGCTGGAATCGACAAAAATTATTTCTCTAATAAATTCTAACTATAAAATATCATGAAAAGAATAATACTTTCAATTTGCATAACAATACTTATAACTCGTGTTTTTTCTCAGAATCTTATACCTAACGGGGATTTTGAATTGGGACCAGATAGTTCCTCTGGCGGTTGGAGTATTGGTGTATGGGACACAACCTGCTCACCAACAACTATTGTATATGGACCTGATTTTTGGTTTGTTGTTGATGCTACTCCTGATAGAATGGTTGAAGGTGACATACCAACTTGCAATTGGGATAACGACACTGCTCAATCAGGAAAAGCATATATTGATTTTGCATCTGGTGGAACAGGAAACCCTAATTATACAGAATCAGCAAAAGCTATATTAATAAATCCTCTTGAAAAAGATTCATTATATCATTTAAGATATTGCTTAAACCGTCAGACATTTAATGGGTTACTTTCTTCGCCAGCACTTATTGCTTTTATTTTTGAAAATGATACAATAGTTTCACCACTCATTTCTTCAACTCAATGGGAATGCTATGATACTATATTTATAGCTTCAACATCTTGCTCAGAAATAAAAATTCAAGCTATAAAATTTGGGCTACCTACTGGAGCAAATGTTGATAATTTATTTCTTGAAAAAATAACATCTTCAAAAATCTATAATTTTTTTGATCTTGATAATACTATATCTATGTTCCCTAATCCAACTAATAGATTTGTTTCTATTATCTCAAAAAAATATATTATATCAGATATACAGATATTTAATATTACAGGAGCATTAAATATATCAGAAGTTAAACACATATCATCAAATCAAATTAATATTGATTTTTCCGAATTTAAAGAAGGTATCTATGCAATCAATATTTATTTAACAAACAGAAAATATATTACAAAAAAAATAATAGTATTTAAATAACATTCAATCATAAAAAAAATATAATCTCATGAAAAACAAATTTATTATAGGGTGTATTGTATTAATTGCAATTATCCTTCAGACACAAGTTTTATTTGCTCAGTGGAGCATCCAAAATTCAGCAGGAAATTTTTGGTATAGCTTATTACCTGCTTCAGAAAATTCTATTGGGATAGGAAATTTCACAGCACCAAATTCACCTCTATCAGCATTACATGTAAATACAAATCTTCTACCTACATCAACTTTTTTTACACCCGGTGAATTATTCCGTACCGATGGACCTTCAAATGTACAAAACTCATGGCGATTATGGACAGGTGGGCAGCCTAATGGTCCAAATCCTGCAGAAATAGGGAAAATATGCAACTTCGGAAATATTGTTGGCGACGATCATTATAATTTTTCCATTCAATCGTCTACCAGAGATATGACATTTCATACTCCACCATTTCCTTTTTTGAATAATAATGAGTATGCTTATGAGCGTATGCGCATCGTTGGTCCGTCACGCTGGGTAAATTCTTCAAATTATCTTTCACGCGAAGGCAATGTTGGCATAGGTACAGCAAGTGTCTTTAAAACCCGAAAAGCCAAGCCTGAGATTGCCGATGGTGGTATTGCCAAAACTGCCATCGGTAATAGCATTATTAATAATGCTTTAAAAGGTAAAAATACTTTCTCTTATCAATTCTAACATTAAAATATCATGAAAAAATTAATACTCTTATTATACCTATCAATGCTTTTAACTCCTGTTTTTTCTCAAAATTTAATCCCTAATGGGGATTTTGAATTGGGACCTAATAGTAGTTCTGGAGGATGGACAAAGGGAATATGGGATACTACTGGAGGAAGTTGTATACCCATGCAATTAATACAAGGTCCCGATTTTTGGACTGTAGTAAAAGGGTCACCCGATAGAATGGTAAATGGAGATATTCCATGCAATTGGGATAATGATACTGCCGCAACAGGCAATGCTTATATTGTAATTGGAAGTAATGAAACAGGAATGGCCACATTAATCACTCAATTAGAAAAAGATTCCATATATAAATTAAGTTATTATGTATCATTGAACACATTTAGAGGATTAAGTACTCAGCCTTGTCAATTCTATTTTAATTTTAATAATTCTAATGATTCTATTTTTTCTCCCATAATAAGCGATATAAAATGGCTTTATGTGGATACCATATTTATTGCAAATGAAAATGCATCTAAAATTGAAATTTCAGGTACTTATAGTAGTCCTTTTAATTTTTCTGCAGCTAATATTGATAAGATATATTTAGAAAAAACGAAAATGAATTCTATTAACAATTTTTATGCCAATCAAATTAAAATTTATCCTATACCTACAACTGATAAAATCTATTTTAATTATTTGCCTCAAAATATAAAGCAAATTACTATTAATAATTTATCAGGACAAACAATATATAATTATAATCAAATAATCAATAATTCTATTGATTTATCATTTTTACAAAATGGATTATATCTTCTAATAATCGAAACATCAAATAATATTATTACAAAAAAAATTACAGTATTAAAATGAAAAAAACATTTAACTTAAAAATCAAAAAAATGAAAACAAAAATTACAATGATAATTACGATAGTTTTTATCCTTCAATCATACTTTGTATATGCTCAATTCAATGAATTTAATATTGGTCCAATTTGGTTTGGAAGAACTAATGTCCCTCCTCTAAATAATGACATTAGTGCTATTAGCATCGGTAATTTTACTACTTTACCAAGTGCGGCTTGGCATATAAATACTAATAAAATTAATACTCCTTATTATGGGCCTGGTAATGTTTTTAGAACTGATGGGCCTTCAAATGTTCTAAATTCATGGCGTCTTTGGACAGGTGGTCAAACAGATGCAATTACCCCAAGTGAAAAAGGTATGATTTTCTGCTATGGTGCTAATTCAGTTCATCCTGCGGATACTTTAAATTTTTCCATACAAGCATCTACTCGTGATATGACATTTCATACAATGCCATTAATGCCTTATACGGTTATTGCAAAAGAACGAATGCGCATAGTTGGACCTCAACGCTGGGTAAACTCTTCAAATTATTTTTCACGCGAAGGCAATGTTGGCATAGGTACAGCAAATCCGTTAACTAAGCTCCATATTGGAGAAGATGGAGATTCGCTTAAGGGTTTTCGTGATTGGATGGATTCTGGAATTTTCTTTGGGGGGCATTTGGAAGCTTCTAATGCGCTTCAAAATCACATGTATGTAGGAATAAAATATACCGATAGTTTCGATGCAGTAATTAATTGGGGGCATAGGCCTATTGATTCTTCAGGTGCAACTCATCTTCTTTTTTTGTTTACTTCGGCGGATAATCCTATTCATCATCTTCAGTCTCAAGTTCCAGGTAATATTGAAGTAGGACGTATGACAAGCAGCGGAAATTGGGGAAGAATGGGAATTGGAGGTGATCCAAACATAAATAGATATTCTTACATTTTAAGTCCCGATCCGCAAAATACATTAGAAATAAATTCTCCAGCGGTTAGCGATACATCAAGTGTTCAAGCTTTATCTGTTAATATTACGCAGGGGTTTAACGCTCCTAATCCTTGGGGAGGCACAGGATATTCGGGGCTTAGATTCACTGACCTCACAGCTGCATCAACTCCTTGCGCACCAAGTAGAGTTATTTTATCGCTTGATTCAAATGGTGATGTAATTCTTGTTCCGAATAGCGGGGCTATGCTTTTGGAATGCCTTGTGGTATTTATCCAGGGTATGACTTAAGTGATGATTGGCGGATTAATTTACATAATAATAATCTTTTCTTTGCGGGTCAAGGGGGTTATCATCAAAATGATGTGGGAATTGGATATGAATGTCCCCCAAATAATTATTTATGTGCAAAATTAAATGTTGTCGAAACAGCCAATAATGATACAAATAGTACTGCATGCCATAGTGTTGCTGGTTTTTTTGAAAATTCATCTACTTCAGATTCTTTATTTGCACAAGGTGTCATTGGGTATACTTCAATGAATACTTATAACAGTTTTGGTGTTACAGGGCAAGCAAAAGGTAAAGCTCGTTTAAATGTTGGTGTAGTTGGTGTCGCAGAAGCCGGAGGTTATAATATTGGTGTTTATGGAGGTGTTCCTCCTAACATTCATCCAGATTCTTTGTGGTACACATGGACAAACTGGGCTGGGTTTTTCAATGGACCAGTTTTTTCCACTGTAGATTTCTTTCATCCTTCAGATTCAATTTTGAAAAAGGATGTAATGCAAATTTCAAATTCATTACGGATAATTGACAGCCTTAAGCCAAGAGCATTTTATTATGACACCACTTTTACAAAAAGCAAAGGTTTAGTATTATCTGGTGCTAAAGGTTATGGTTTTTTAGCTCAAGAAGTTCAAAGACAGTTGCCTGAACTAGTTGTTGAAACTACAAAACCACCTCAATATGATATTTCAGGGAATGAAATTTATCCAGCATTTACTTTCAAATCACTCAACTATGACGGTTTTACAGGCATCATAGTGCAAGCGATAAAGGATTTGGACTCTCTACATAATGATCTTTCTGAAAGAGTTACTAAAATGGATACGACTCATATAAATTTTGGTGCACCTTGCGATTCGAGTGCATTGAAATCGAATTTGGCAACAAACTGGAAAGTGGGTTTGAATGATAAAAATTTGTATTTTACAGGACAGGGAGGAGAAAGAGTTAATAATTTAGCTATAGGATACAATAGTGGAGCTACTTTATTAGGTAAATTAAATGTTAAGCAAACTGTTACGGATACGAGTTGGGTATATGATAGAAGTATAACTGCAAATTTTTCGAATTTCGCATCTGGTTATGAATCGTATGGCCTAATTGCAGATGTTGATTCAAGCGCAGCAGAGCTTAGTATTGGGGGCTTATTTACAGCTACGAGTCCCAATAGCGTGGGAAATATTGGTCTTATTGCAATAGGTAGTAATGGAACTGATTTTAGTGTCTCAGCTGAATTTGTTGGAGATGTTATTGTTGTAGGGGGTGTTATAGAAACATCGGATAGTATTTTGAAAAAAAACATCACTCCCTTAGGCAATGCTATGAGTATCATAAAACAATTAAAACCCAAAACCTATAATTTTAAAACAAATGATTATCCATATTTACATTTACCAACAGGTATTAAATATGGTTTACTTGCTCAAGATGTTGAAAATGTTCTACCTAACACTATAAAAAACGTTATTCATCCTGCTTTAAGTAATTCAACTAATACTTCTTCTTCTCCTGAAATGCATTTAAAAGGTATTAACTATACTGAGCTAATCCCTATTTTGATTGCAGCGATGAAAGAGCAAAGCAGCACAATTGATTCCTTAAAAGCGATGATTCTTGCTTTACAGCATCCTGTGGTTAATCCAAATAAATCATTGATTAATGACAACACAGGTACTGATGAAACTGCAAAGAATAATTATCAGATAGTTGAATTATCAACTATTAATTCTATCATTTTGAATCAAAATGACCCAAATCCATTTGCTGAAGAAACCAACATTACGTATTTCTTACCAGAAAACATTAGCAATGCAAAAATAATGTTCTATGATAATATGGGAAAAATCATCAAGGCTGTTGAATTGAATGGCACCGGCAATGGAACTTTGCATGTGTATGCTTCAAACCTAAGCAGTGGTATTTATACCTATGCTTTAATAGTGGATGGTAAAGTGATTGCTTCTAAGAAAATGCTTTGTTCG